>JAJPJT010000015.1 GCA_021324095.1 Gammaproteobacteria bacterium | reverse complement strand
GGGCCACACGGGTGGCGGTGTGCGGTCACGCCGCGCCAAACGTCGTAACAGGTGCCCGAAATAACTACGTCGCTGACGTCGAAAGGACCCAGCACGGGTGCGGAACCGTGAACATCAAGCAATTTTCAACAGCCTGCTAGTCCATGCCGCAATTCTTTATCGATCGTCCGGTTTTCGCATGGGTGCTCGCGATCCTCATCACGCTGGGCGGCACCATCGCGATCCTCAACCTGCCGATCGAGGCGTATCCCGAGATCGCGCCGCCCAGCGTGCAGATTCGCGCGACCTATCCCGGCGCCAATGCGCAGGTCGTGCAGAGCACCGTGACGCAGGTGATCGAGCAGAACCTCTCGGGCATCGACAACCTGCTGTACTTCACGTCGTCGTCCAATTCCAACGGTTCGGCCAACGTCACGTTGTACTTCAGGGCCGGCACCGACCTCGACACCGCCGCGGTGCAGACGCAGAACGCGGTCTCCGCGTCCGAACCGCGCCTGCCGGCGGAGGTGAACGCGCTGGGCGTCACGGTGCGGAAGTCCAATTCCGGTTCGCTGATGGGCATTTCGCTGCAGGACACGACCGGGCACCTCGATCCCGCCGCGCTCAACAACGTGATAGCGGCGCAACTGGTCGATCCGATCTCGCGCCTCAACGGCGTCGGCAGCATCAACCAGTTCGGCGCGCCGTATGCGATGCGGATCTGGTTGAATCCGCTGAAGCTCGAAGGCTATGGCTTGACCGCCACGGACGTGCTGCAGGCGGTCCAGGCGCAGAACGTGATGTTTGCGGCCGGATCCGTGGGGGCACAACCGTCGACGCCGGGCCAGGGGATCACGGCGACGGTTTCGGCCGAATCGAGTTTCTCGACGCCGCAGCAATTCCAGAACATCATCCTGCGCACCAATCCCGACGGGACGACGGTCACATTGGGCGACGTCGCACGGGTCGCACTCGGCTCGGACAACTACGACAGTTTCTCGCGCCTCAATGGCCAACCGGTCGCCTCGTTCAGCATCTCGCTCGTTCCCGGCGCCAACGCGCTGGCGGTGGCGAACGAGGTGCAGGCGAAGATGAAGGAACTGGCCAAGAACCTGCCGCCCGGCGTCACCTGGAGCATTCCGTTCGAAAGCTACACCTTCGTCAAGGTGTCGATCGACGAAGTGGTGAAGACGCTGGGCGAAGCGATCGTCCTGGTGTTCTTCGTGATGCTGCTGTTTCTCCAGAACCTGCGCGCCACCCTGATCCCGACGCTGGTGGTGCCGGTCGCGCTGACAGGCGCATTCCTGGGCTTGTACCTGTTCGGCTTCTCGATCAACGTGCTCAGTTTGTTCGGACTCGTGCTCGCGATCGGCATCGTGGTCGACGATGCGATCGTGGTGGTCGAGAACGTCGAACGCATCATGCGCGAGGAAGGCCTGCCGCCCAAGGAGGCCACCCGCAAGGGCATGACCCAGATCACCGGCGCGATCATTGCGGTCACGACCGTGCTGGCCTCCGTATTCGTGCCGGCCGCGCTGATGCCGGGCAGCGTCGGCCAAATCTACAAACAGTTCTCGGTCACGATCGCGGTGTCGATGCTGTTGTCGGCGTTGATGGCGTTGACGTTCACTCCCGCGCTGTGCGCCAGCATCCTGCGCCCGGAGCACGAGCACGCGAACCGTTTCCTGCGCGCCTTCAACAATGGCTATGAAAGCGTGGCGCGCCATTACCTCTCGCGGCTCGGCAAGGCCGTGCGACACACGCCGCGCTGGATGGCGGGTTATGCCCTCGCAATCCTCGTGGCGGTGCTGCTGCTGGCGCACCTGCCGTCGAGCTTCGTGCCAGAGGAAGACCAGGGCGAAGTGTTTGCCACGATCCAGTTGCCGCCGGGCGCCACGGCAGACCGCACCCTCGCGGTGATGAAGCAGGTCGAGGCGATCGTGAGCAAGAATCCGGCGGTCCACAACGTCTTCGACATCGGCGGTTTCAGCTTCATTGGCAATGGTGAAAACGTCGGCATGGCGTTCATCCACTTGAAGGACTGGAGTGATCGTTCCGAGACTGCCAATCAGCTCATCGAGGATTTCAACAAGCAATTTGCGAAAATCCGTGACGCGCAGGTATTTGCGATCAACCGACCGGTGATCCGCGGGCTGGGCCAGTTCGCGGGATTCGATTTCGAACTGGAGGACCGCGGCGGCCTCGGGCACAAGGCATTGGTCCAGGCCAAGGACAAGTTGATCGCCGAAGCACAGCACGACAAGCGCCTCGCCAACGTGCACATCAACGGCATGGAAGACGCACCGACGGTGACCATGCAGGTCAATCGCGTCGAAGCGCAGTCGATGGGGCTGTCGGTCTCCGACGTTTACAACGCCATCCAGTTGATGCTTTCGCCGGTGTTCGTCAACGACTTCTACTTCGGGGGGCGCGTGCTGCGGGTGCAGATGCAGGCCGACGCGCCATTCCGGATGAATCCTGCCGACATTGGCGACTTCTATTCGCGGTCTTCAACCGGCAACATGGTGCCGCTGTCCAGCGTGGTCAGCACGAAGTGGGCCTTGGCACCGCCGGAACTCGATCGCTACAACGGCGTCGGCTCGATCGGGATCACCGGCACCGCCGCACCCGGCTACAGCTCGGGCGACGCGATCCAGGCCATGCAAGAGCTGGTCGCGAAATACCTCCCAACCAGTTTCGGCTACGAATGGTCGGGCCAGTCGTTGCAGGAAATCATGTCCGGCGCACAGGCGCCGATGCTGTTCGGGTTGTCGATCCTGGTGGTGTTCCTGTGCTTGTGTGCGCTGTACGAAAGTTGGTCGATCCCGGTGGCGGTGATGCTGGTGATTCCGCTCGGCGTACTGGGTTCTGTGGTGCTGACCAGCATCCGCGGTCTGCAGGACGACGTGTACTTCAAGATCGGCCTGATCGCGATCATCGGCCTGTCGGTGAAGAATGCAATATTGATCGTGCAGTTCGCGGTGGAATTGCAGAAGGAAGGCAAAGGATTGATCGCGGCGACGCTGGAAGCCTGCCGCATCCGCTTGCGCCCGATCCTGATGACCTCGATCGCCTTCATCCTCGGCGTGCTGCCGCTGGCGGTATCGACCGGTGCGGGCGCCAACAGCCGCCACGCGATCGGCACGGGCGTGATCGGCGGCATGCTGGGGGCGACCGCGCTCGGCATCATGCTGGTGCCGGTGTTCTACGTCGTTGTGCGACGGTTGCTCGGCGACAACAGCGACGGCACCGAGCCCGCCGATGACGGCAACGGCGAGGTGATCAAGCCGTTCGAGTAATGGAAGCATTGAGAGCAATCGTCCGCCAAGGACGCGAAGGGCGCTAAGGAAGCAAGAGCCGCAGAAATTGAACCTGCGCCCGTCTGAGTTCTATCGCTCTTTGCCTTACTTGCTTTCTTTGCGCTTTTTGCGTTCTTCGCGGACAAGAAGCTGCTGCCTTTCCGAGCGTAGTCACGCGCGCTTGCGCGCGACGCCATCGAGCGCATCGAACTCGTCGTCCGACAATTCAATGCCCGCGGCGCCCACGTTCTCTTCCAGGTGCGCCACCTTCGAGGTCCCCGGAATCGGCAACATCACCGGGCTGCGCTTCAGAAGCCACGCGAGCGCAATCTGCGTCGGCGTGGCCTCGTGGCGGCGCGCGATTTCCGAGAGCGGCGAATCCTGCCCCGTGAGCGCGCCACCTGAAAGCGGATACCAGGGAATGAAACCGATGCCGCGCGCTTCGCAATAGTCGAGCACGTCCTCGTGAATGCGATACGTGGCGCTGTAGCGGTTCTGCACGGTGGCGATCGGAAAAACCTTTTCGGCTGCCTTGATTTCCTCGATGGTTACTTCGCTCAGCCCCACGAATCGGACCAGGCCATCGTCCAGCATTGACTTGATCGCGTCGAACTGCTCGTCGCGCGGCACCTTCGGGTCGACGCGGTGCAACTGCCACAGCGTGATCTGCTCCACGCCGAGCCAGCGCAAGCTCATCTTCACCTGCTGACGCAGATACTCGGGACGGCCCAGCGGAATCCATTCGTTCGGGCCTGTACGCACCAGCCCGCTCTTGGTCGCGATCACCATCCCGTCCGGATACGGATGCAGTGCTTCGCGCAGCATCGGCTCGGACACGGCAGGCCCGTAGGAGTCGGCGGTGTCGATGAAATCGACGCCGAGCTCGGGGACACGCCGCAGGGTGCGCAGGCATTCCGCGCGATCATCGGGTTCGCCCCAGATGCCGCTGCCCGTCACGCGCATCGCGCCGAAACCCAGCCTATGGATCGGGGCTTTCCCGCCCAGCAGAAACGTGCCGGCGCGGCCGGCATCGGGAACGTTCATCGCACGTACCTCGCGCAAGTCGAATCCGTTCCACCATACGCGCATGCGGCGAAGTTTTCATGCGGCGCGAGACTCAAGGTTCGGCAATATAAAGATCGTCGTCATTCCGGGGGCGCTCACGGCTCATCGTGAGCGCAACCCGGAATCCATTTTCGCCTTTTCGCTGGACAGGCAAAGATCAAGGTGGATTCCGGATCGTGGTGTGCAGCGTCCGGAATGACGAGATGAAAGTACCGCGCGAGCAGGCATGAATTTCACGCGATGCTTTTCCGCTCCCCGCGTCCCAAAGAGCACAAAGCCGCGCGGATTCCTCCGCGCGGCTTTGCGTAAAACCGATGCAGCAGGACTTACTTGACGCGCGAAGCGTCCGGCTTGCTGTTCGCGGCCAGGTCTTCCTTGATGCGCGCAGCCTTGCCTTCGAGGCCACGCAGGAAGTACAGCTTGGCGCCGCGCACCTTGCCCTTGCGCTTGACTTCGATCGAGTCGATCGCCGGGCTGTAGGCCTGGAACACGCGCTCGACGCCGGTGCCGTGCGACATCTTGCGCACGGTGAAGGCCGAATGCAGGCCGCGGTTGCGGCGCGCGATCACCACGCCCTCGAATGCCTGCACGCGCTCGCGATTGCCTTCCGTCACCTTGACGTTGACGACCACAGTGTCGCCCGCGGCGAACGGCGGCAGCTTGCGGCCCATCTGCGCGGTTTCGAATTGTTCAATGATCTTGTTCATGGGTTCGACCCTTGTGTTCCCGTTTGAATTCTTCCAGCAAGCGTTGGTCGTCTTGGCCCAACGTCAAATTTTCCAGCAGGTCCGGGCGGCGCAACCAGGTGCGGCCCAGCGACTGCATCCGGCGCCAGCGATCGATTGCCGCATGATCGCCCGACAACAACACCGCCGGCACTTCGCCAAACGCGTGGCTCACCGGCCGCGTGTAGTGCGGGCAATCCAGCAGGCCGCCCGAAAACGAATCCTGCGCGGCGGATTGCGTGTCGCCCAACGCGCCTTCCTGCAACCGGCCGATCGCGTCGATCACCACCGCCGCGGCGAGGTCGCCGCCGGACAGCACGTAATCGCCGATCGACAGTTCCTCGTCGACCTCGTGTTCGATCAGGCGCTCGTCGATTCCTTCGTAGCGCCCGCACAACAGGATCACCCGCGGCAATCCTGCCAATTCCTTCACTTTTTCCTGCGTGAGCCGCTGTCCCTGCGGACTCAGGTAAATCACCGGCGCCCTGTCGCTCGCCGCTTGCTGCGCCGCCGCCAGTGCCTTCCGCAGCGGCTCTATCAGCATCACCATGCCGGGACCGCCACCGCACACGCTGTCGTCGACGCGGCGATAACCACCTTCGGCGTAGTCGCGTGGATTCCACGCTTCCACTTGCAGCAACCCGCGTTCGACCGCCCTGCCGATCACCCCGAAGCCGGCGCACTGGCGCACGAATTCGGGAAACAGCGTGACGACGTCGAAGCGCATCGGTCGCCCTGGTCAATCGTCTTTGTTCCAGTCGACCAAAATGCGCCCCCCATCCAGATCGACCGCTTTCACATATACGTCTGTTACGTACGGAATCAGGCGTTCCCGCCCGGCTTCGTCGCGCGTCACCAGCACATCATGCGCGCCGTTGTCGAACAGGTGGCTGACGCGACCCAGGTCCTCGCCCGCCTCATTCACCACTTGCAAACCTTCCAGATCCGTCTGGTAGATCTCGCCTGCTTCGGGTTCCGGCAACGCCTCGCGTGGAACCCAGATGCGCGCGCCGATCCATGTTGCCGCCGCGTCGCGATCCGTGACACCGGGCAATGTCGCGATCACACCCTTGCCCTGCGTGCGTCCGTGCGCATCGGCGATTTCCACGAACCGACCCGCGTCGCGTTCCAGCAACCACGGTTGGTAATCGAAGATCGCCAGCCGCGGTTCGGTGAAAGACTCCAGCTTCACCGCGCCGCGTACGCCGTGCACGCCGACGACGCGACCGAGCAGCACGCGACGCGCGCTGCCCATGGCATCAGGCGGCTTGCGTCTGCTTCGCCGCTTCCCTTGCCAGCGCCGTGACCTTGTCCGAGCACTGCGCGCCCTTGGCCACCCACGCATTCAGCTTTTCGACATCCAGCACCAGGCGCTTGTCCTGGGCGCCGGCGGCGCCGGGATTGAAATAACCCAGACGTTCGATGCTGCGACCGTCGCGGGCGCTGCGCTGGTCGGTCACCACCACGTGGTAGAACGGCCGGCCCTTGGCGCCTGCGCGCGAAAGACGAATCCTTACCATGATCTATCGACTCCGAATGGAACGGCGGCAGGCTCCAGATCGAGCCGCAGCCGCACGCGAAACGTGCAATTGTAACGTAAATGGGGCGAAATGCCAGCGATGAGGGGCGAGTGGCGAGGGTGCTCCGTTCTGACGTTTACGCCGCCGAAGCGCCCTCGCCACTCATCCCTCGTCCCTGACTTCAACGCGGCATCCCGCGTCCACCGTTGCTAGGCTCGCGCGTCCGGCGCTCGCCAAGCAACCCTGCCCTCGACGTCCTGTCTCGGGCGCTGACCGGCGCAGCAGATGCCATTCAAGGCATCTGCTAAACGCGCCGGTTCAGCCCTTTCATTGCGCCGGACATCGAACGCATCAGCCCCTTCATGCCGCCGCGGGCGAACTTGCCCATCATCTTCTCCATCTGCGTGTACTGCTTCAGCAGGCGATTGACGTCGGCCGG
>JAJPJT010000114.1 GCA_021324095.1 Gammaproteobacteria bacterium | reverse complement strand
TTCCGGCGCCGAGAAACTGTTCGGCTGGAGCGCGGAGGAGATGACCGGCCAGTCGATCGAGCGCCTGTTCACGCCGGAAGACCGCGAGGCCGGCCGGCCGCGCCGCGAGATGCAGTTGGCCGAGCAGACCGGGCGCGCCGAGGACACCCGCTGGCACCTCACCAAAGGCGGCGAGCGGGTGTTCTGCAGCGGTCTCATGAGCTACGTGAAGACCGCGCGCTTTCGCGGCTACATCAAGATCGTCAGCGACGCGACCATGGCCGAACTGCGCCGCCGCGACGAAAGCAATGCGATTATTGCGGCGGCGCGCAGCGAAGGCGCGGCCTCCGGCGCAATGAAGGACGAGTTCCTAGCGGTGATTTCGCACGAACTCAAGAACCCGCTGAACCTGATCAGCGTCAGCACCGAAGTGCTGGCGCGGATGCCGCAGGCGCGCGAATCGCCATCCATGCAGTCCGCGCTGGAGATGATCCGGCGCGCGATCCGCGGCCAGGGCAAGATCATCGACGACCTCCTGGACATGTCGCGCATCCGCACCGGCAAGCTGGTGCTGAACCTCGAAGCCGTGGACATGGGCGCGCTGGCGGCCAACATCGTCGAGACTGCGGGGGCGGATGCTTCCAGCACCGGGCTCAAGCTGACCTGCACGCAAGGCGACGAGCCGGTGATGGTGCGCGCCGACTCGGCGCGGCTGGAACAGATCGTGTGGAACCTGGTCAGCAACGCCATCAAGTTCACGCCGAGCGGCGGCCGCGTCGAGGTGCGGGTTTCCCTCGACGGCAACTTCGGCAGGCTGAGCGTGCGCGACGACGGGCAAGGCATCGAAAAGCCGTTCCTGTCGCGCATCTTCGAGATGTTCGGGCAGGCGCCCAGCCGCGCGCTCTCCGGCAAGGGCGGCCTCGGCATCGGGCTTGCGCTGGTCAAGCAACTGGTCGAGCGCCACGGCGGCCGCATCGAAGTGGATTCGCCGGGGCTGGGACACGGTTCCACCTTCACCGTGTGGCTGCCGCGCTTCCAGTATCCGGTGGTCGCGTCTCCGCCCGAGCCGGCCGGCGCGGAAGGATCGTGGCGCGGCCTGCGCGTACTGATCGCGGACGACACGGTGGAAGCCGCCGAGACTTTCGGGCGCCTGCTGGAAATGGATGGCGCCGAGGTGACCGTGGCCGGCGACGGCGAACGGGCGCTGGCGGCATTCGAGCGTGCCGCGTCGGAGCAGGCCCAATCGGGGCAGGCGCCGTTCGACATCGTGTTCGCCGACATCGGCATGCCGAAGATGGACGGCTACGAGCTGGCGCACCGCCTGCGCGCACTGCCCTCGGGCCGCGAGGTGCCGCTCGTCGCGCTGACCGGCTTCACCCGCGCGGACGACGTGCACCGCGCCCAGCAATCCGGCTTCGACGCGCACATCGGCAAGCCGCTGTCGATCGGCCAGCTCACCGCGACCATGCAGCGGGTGCTGGCCGAGCGGCGCGGCGCGGATGGCGACGCGGCCAAAGACGCGGGTGAATCCGGCTGAGAAGCAGCAGCGTAGGCTGGGCTGACTCGGCTTCATCGAGGAAGCCCAGCGTCAATGCATCGCCGGTGCTGGGGTTCGCATGAAACCGCTCACCCCAGCCTACACACTGCATCGCCTTGGCTCGTTCAGGCGGCAGTGCGGATTACGGGACCAGCATCACGTCACGATGTGGTGCCCGCCGCCTTACAATGCGCCGTCATGAATTCGACCATTTCGCACGTCGCCGCGCCTGATGACGCAAGGACCATCGCGCGGCCGGCCGCGCCGCACTGGTGGCGACTCGCCTGGGCTGGCCTGCGCCATCACCCCTGGCAACTCTTCAGCCCGGTGCTGCGCCCGCTGTACCGCTGGTACGAGCGCGACCTCGCCCGCGAAGTGGCCGCCGGCAAGGTTCCCGCACATATCGGCCTGATCCTCGACGGCAACCGGCGCTTCGCGCGAGACATCGGCCTCGAAGCGACCGTCGGGCACCAGTACGGCGTCACCAAGCTGCGCGAAGTGCTGGAATGGTGCCTCGACCTCGGCGTCCGCCACGTCACGCTGTACGTGTTCAGCACCGAGAACTTCAACCGCTCGAGCACCGAAGTCGAGTGCCTGCTGGACCTGTTCGTGCGCGAGAGCGCGAAGCTGCTCGACGGGCTGCACGTCGCGACGGAGAAGGTCCGCGTGAAGGTGATCGGTCAGCGCCACCGGCTGCCGCCCAAGGTGCTGGAGGCCAGCGACGCGCTGGAACTTTCCACCGCCGGCCACAAAGGCATGTTGCTGACGATCGCGCTGGCGTACGGCGGCCGCGAGGAAATCGTCGACGCGGTGAAGGCGCTGCTGGCCGAAGCCGCGGACAAGGGAGAGTCGCTGGCGGCGGTCGCCGCGGGCCTGAATGCCGAACAATTGAGTACGCACCTCTACACCGCGGGGCAACCCGATCCCGATTTCATCATCCGCACCAGCGGCGAGCAGCGCCTGTCGGGATTCCTGTTGTGGCAGTCCGCGTACAGCGAACTGTATTTCTGCGACGCGCTGTGGCCCAAGTTCCGGCGCATCGACCTGCTGCGCGCCGTGCGCGACTTCCAGCAACGCGAGCGGCGCTACGGCGGGTGAGTTGGTTTCCCTTCTCCCTCCGGGAGAAGGGCGCAACGCGCTGCTCTGGTTTTGCGCGAAGCGCCGGATGAGGGTCCGGACCCGCGCACGATCTCCTCGGCTCAGCACGAGCCGAAGTGCGCTTGGCTCGCCCCCGCCGTTCGTCCTGAGCGTAGGCCGAAGGCCGAAGTCGAAGGATGCGCTTCGACTTCGCTGCGCTACGCTCAGCGCGAACGGTATTTGAAATCGCCAAGATTCAAGGAAGATCCAGGCGCGATATGCCGCGTCCTCCCCAAGATCCCTTCATCCCTCTCGCCAAACCGGTACGCGAGGTTCCGGACGGCAGCATCGCGGCGCTGCGGCGCAAGGCCCGCGCATGCCATGCGTGCCCGCTGTGGAAGCCCGCGACGCAGACGGTGTTCGGCGATGGCCCCGCCGATGCGGACGTGATGCTGATCGGCGAGCAGCCGGGCCTGCACGAGGATCGCGAAGGCGAGCCGTTCGTCGGTCCGGCCGGGCATGTGCTGGATCGCGCGCTGGCGGAAGCCGGTCTCGACCGCGGCGCGCTGTACATGACCAACACGGTCAAGCATTTCAAGTACGAGCAGCGCGGCACCGCCAAGTTGCACAAGCGCGCCAGCGCGGCGGAACAGGCCGCGTGCCGGATGTGGCTGGCCGCGGAACTGGCACGCGTGCGGCCGAAGATCGTGATCGCGCTGGGCGCAATGGCCGCGCAGACCTTGTTCGGCAACACGTTCCGCCTGACCCGCGAGCGCGGCGAATGGCGCCAGCTCGGCGAACACGCGCGCGGCATGGCGACGTGGCATCCTTCGGCGATCCTGCGCGGTCGCGAGCGCAGCGCGGAGATGTACCGGCAACTGGTCGAGGATTTGCGCTCGATTGCGCGGCAGCGGTGACCAACCGCGAGATTGAGCCATGGAACTCACAAAACTCGTCATTCCGGGGCTCACGCCAGCTTCATCGGCGTGAGAACCCGGAATCCAGTTTCTGCTCTTGAAACAGAAAAGCTGGATTCCGGGTTCTGCCCGCGATATAGCCGCGGGCAGCCCCGGAATGACGAGCAAAGAGCTTGCTCCACGAAAGCCGCCGCCTGATGTCACGGGTCAAAACGGCTTCTCCGGCAGCGGAATGAATTCCTGGTTGTCGTTCGCGGGCAGCTTGAAACGCCCGGCTTGCCAATCGGCGGCCGCTTCGCGGATGCGTTCCCTGCGCGACGAGACCAGGTTCCACCAGATGTAGCGCGGGCCAAGCGGTTCGCCGCCCAGCAGCATCACGGTCGCATCTTCCACCGCGCGCAACATCGGCGCACCACCGGACGAAAAGGCGAGCAACTGTTTTGGTCCGTATTCGGCGCCATCCGATTCGTCGCGCACGCGGCCGTGCACCACGTAGGCCGCGCGTTCGCCGTATTGCGTCGGCAACCCGACGCGCGCGCCGGCCTTCAACTCCGTATGCACGTAGAACGTCGGCGAATGCACGGGCACGGGGCTGGCGAGGCCGAACGCTTCGCCCGCGAGCACCCGCATCCACACGCCGCCGCCCTCGGCTTCGGGCAACGCCGCGCGGGCGTGGTGCGAAAAAGTCGGATCGCTCTCTTCGCTTTCTTCCGGCAGCGCCACCCACGACTGCAGCAATTCCAGCCCGTCGCCGGCGAACGCGTCCGGCACGTCGAAGCGTTCCGAATGGACGATGCCGCGGCCCGCGGTCATCCAGTTGATGTCACCCGGGTGGATCACCTGGTCGGAACCGAGGTTGTCGCGGTGCCGCACCGCGCCGCTCATCAGGTAACTCACGGTCGACAGTCCGATGTGCGGATGCGGGCGCACGTCGGCCTGGCGGCCGGTCGCGCCATCCATCACGACCGGGCCGGCGTGGTCGAAGAACACGAATGGGCCGATCGAACGACGGGTCTGCGCGGGCAGGCTGCGCAGCACGGTGAGGCCGTGGCCGAGGTCGTGCTCGCGTCCGCGGATGGGTGTGGTGGTCATGATTGCAATCCTCGCAAAGGCGATACGCCTTCCACCTTACGCGAGCTACGGACGAGCCGGAAGTGGCAACGCGCGCACACGCCGTTCACGCGCGGAAACGGTACGAGGCGGCCGTTCCCCTCTCCCTCCGGGAGAGGCGGAGCGAAGCGAACGCGCGTGTAACGCGAAAGCGTAGCGCCGGGTGCGGGTCCGGACCCGCGCAATGTTGGAGCAAGTGCAAGCGACGGACCCTCACCCCCGGCCCTTCTCCCGGCGGGAGAGGGGAGCAGAGCCGTAGCCCTTCTCCCGAAAGGAGAAGGGAAGAACCGCATGAGCGTCAACCGAGAAACGCCAGTATCCGCTCTGCGACTTCCGGCGCGTGCCGGATGTGCAAATGGTGCGGGCCGGCCACATGCGCGGTGCGGATGTCGGCAACGCAGCTTGCGCGCGCCTCCATCAGCGCCGGCGGCAGGTACGGCGTCGCGGGCTCGGCGAGCAGCAGCAGGGTCGGGGCCTCGATCCCGGCGAGCAGCCGCCGCAACTGCGCTTCGTCGATGCGCAAAGGCGTGGCGAGCCGCAATCGCGGATCACTGCGCCAGGCGTGACCGCCCTCGACCTCGCGCAGGTTGCGTTCCACGATCGGGCGCGCTTCGTCCGCATGGAGTCCGCCCGCCGCGACGCGTGCGCGGATCGCGGGTTCGATGGAGGCGAACACGCGCGGCATGCGCCGCGGCCTCGCACGTTGCCCGTGCGCGTCGCGCCAGCGCGCGAGCGTCTGCGCACCGTCGTCGGCGAGGGGACCCAGGCCTTCGATCAGCGCCAGCTTGCCGATACGCGCGGGCGCGGCGGCGGCGACAAGCGATGCGATGCCGGCGCCCAGCGAGTGGCCGAGCAGGTCGAAACCTTCCAGATCCAGCGCGTCCGCGCCGTCCAGCACATGATCGACCTGATCGACGATGTGGTAGCGGCGCGCGGTTCCGGGCAGCCACGCAGAATGCCCGTGCCCCGGCAAGTCCAGCGCGATCACGTGGCGCTTGGCTGCGAGGAGCGGCGCCAGCCGCGCAAAGCTCCCGGCGTTGTCGAGCCAGCCGTGCAGCGCCAGCAACGGCGGTGCGTCGGCATCGCCCCAATGCAGTGCGGCAATTTCGCCGAAGGCGGTGTCGATGCGCAGTTCGGCAGGATCGGCCACGCGATACTCGCCACCCGTCATTGCGTGTCCGCCGCGATCCGCATCCGGCTCTGGCGGCGACGGTCGATGCGTTCGAGGGCCCAGCGGCGCAGGTTGACCAGCGAGGCAAGCGCGTAAATGGTCTTGAAGACACGAAGTTTCGACAGCACCCGCTTGTTGTCGAACACGTCGCCCGCCAGCATCGAAATCACGCCCTGTTCCACCTGCAGCACGTTGACCGGATCGGCGAACAGACCCTTCATCACGGGGGAGTTGAAGCGGTAGATGAACCACGCGAAGCGCGCGTAACCTTGCCTGAGATGTTTTGCGTAGCTTCGTTGCAAGCGTGCTTCGCGCGCAGGCTCGCGCAGCGCACCGTGCACCACGTCGCAGGCCTGCCGCGCCGCATACATCGACAGGAACACGCCGGAAGAAAACACCGGGTCGAGGAAGGCCCACGCGTCTCCGATGAGGATCCAGCGCGGACCGGCCATGCGCGTGCACGCGTAGGAGTAGTTGCCGGTGAAGCGCACCGGCGAAATGCGCTCGGCGGTGGTCATGCGGTGTTCGGCGCCGGGCACGATTGCCAGCGTACGTGCCATGAACTCGTCGTTGCCGGCGCCGCGCCGTGTCTTGAGATAGTCCGGCTTGCACACGCAGCCGACGCTGGTGATGCCGCCGGGCAGCGGAATGAACCAGGCCCAGCCGTGTTCGAAACGATTGACGCTGATGATGTTGCCGCCGGGATCGTCCGGGTTGTTCGCGACGCCCCTGTAATGCGCGAACATCGCCGCGCTCTGGTGCTTGTCGCTGCGCTGCACCAGCTTCAACTGCTTGCCCAGGAACGTGTCCCGGCCCGACGCGTCCACGAGGTAGCGCGCGCGCAGTCGCGATTTCACTCCACCGGCATCGAGGTGGGCCGTGACGCCTTCGAAATCGAATTCCACGCGTTGGACCTCGACGCGTTCGCGGGCGTCCACGCCGTGCTCGCGCGCGTGTTCGAACAGCATCTGGTCCATCGCCTCGCGCAACACCTGGAAGGACCACGGCGGAGTATCGCCAAGCGCACGGTCGAAGCGGAAGGTGTAGTAGCTGCCGTCGTCGCGCGGAAAATCCGCGCCGAGCTTCAGACGGCCCAGCGCGCGCAGTTTTTCCAGCGCCCCGAGTTCCTCGAAGATCGGAATGTTGGCGGGCAGCAGGGATTCGCCGATGTGGAAGCGCGGATGGGAAGTTTTTTCCGCCATCGTCACCCGCCAGCCGCGCCGCGCCAGCAGCGTCGCGATGGTAGAGCCACCAGGACCGCCGCCGACCACCAGCACGTCGCAGTCGAATGGGGATGATGTGCCATTTGCATCCATTTCGCGACGCTCCACGGCGTTTCAGGCTCGATCAGGTTGGCCGCCTATCATATAGACTCGCATGCGCCCGCATGGTCCCTTGCCACGATGTCCGCCACGCCCGCCATTCCTCCACGCCACGATGCCCTGCGAGTTCCGTGGCTCGGGCTCGCGCTGCTCGCGTGTGCAGTGCTCGCGCTGGCCGGTGGTATCACGCACCGGCACGCGCTGAGCTTCGCGGCCGCGTTGCTGCTGCTGGTCGCGTGGTTGCCGCAGGTCTGGCGCCAGCACAGCGCCATAGCTCTGGGCGTGTGGTTCGTGCTGGCAGTGTTGTTGCTGGTGCCCGCGGGCATGGGCCACCCGCAACTGGCCCTGATGGCGTTGCCGGTCGTGTTCCTCGCCGCGGCCGGCTGGTTTTTTGCGCGCACGTTGAAGCACGGTGCCGAGCCGCTGGTCGCGCGTTTCATTCGCGTGATCGAAGGCGAAGCACGACTGACGCTGCCGGGCGTGCGCGCGTACGCGCGCGGCGTGACGATTTTCTGGGCCTGCCTGCTCGCCGCGATGGCGTGCCTGTCGCTCGCGATCGCGCTGCTGGCGGAGCCGGGCGGCTGGCTCGTGACGCTCGGCGTCAAGGTTCCCGCACGCATGCCTGGCTCGCTGCTCGCGTGGTATCCGGACGTTGGCTGCTGGGTCCTGCTGGTGGCGGCGTTCGCGGGCGAATACCTTTATCGGCGCTGGCACCTGCGCGGCATTCCGCATCCAAGCACGCGTCGTTTCGTGACCCAGATCATCCGGCGCTGGCCGATGCTGGTGCGTGGCGAAGACGGACCCGCATGAGCGCGACGCATACCGTTCCGCTGCGCATCGCGCGCGACCATCCGGCGTTGCCGGGACACTTCCCGGGCAATCCGCTGGTGCCGGGCGTGGTGCTGCTGGAGCGCGTCGCAGCGGCGTACCGGCAGTGGCGCGGGGCGAGAATCGAGCGACTCGACGCAAAATTCGTGCAACCGCTGCTGCCCGGGCAGGACGCGATGATTGCGCTGCACGAGGAGGGCACGCGGTTGCGGTTCGAGGTGACGCGCACGGATGGCGAGGTGCTTGCGCGTGGGATGTTGCACGGTTGATCCGGTGACAACGACAGGGGAGAAGGAGCATGAGCGTCAACGGGAGCGATCGATGAGCGCGCAGATTCCGGCAGGCGAGGCCGAGGGGCACCCTGCGAGCGAACACTGGCTGGACCGCCCGGAAGCGGGAGGCTGGTTCGCGATCTGGCTGATCCGGTTCATCGGGCTGCATTTCGGGCGCACATTCGCGCGCCTGTTCCTGTACCCGATCACGCTTTACTTTTATTTCCGGCGCGGTCCCGAACGCCGCGCATCGCGCGACTATTTTCGCCGCATCAACGGCAGGCCCGGCAGTCCCTTGCAGGTGATGCGGCTGATCCACGCCTTCGCATCGACGATCCTCGACCGCGTGTTCCTGCTCGCGCGCGGCATCGACGGGTTCCGGGTCACCACGCGCGGCGTGGAGGAACTGCATCGCCACCTCGACCGCGGGCAAGGCGTGCTGCTGCTGGGCGCGCACGTCGGCAGCTTCGAGGTGTTGCGCGTGCTGGCCACGCGCCGGCCGGATTGCGAACTCAAGCTGGTGATGGACAAGAGCAAGACGCCGGCGCTGACCGCCCTGCTCGAAGCGCTCGCGCCGGAACTGGCCGGCAGCGTCATCGACACGGCGCGCGGCGGTCCGGACATCGTGCTTGCCCTTTCCGAAGCCGTGCGCAAGGGCGCGATGGTCACGCTGCTGGGCGATCGCGGCCGCCCGCACGAACTGATGCGCGACGCGCCGTTCCTGGGCGAGGATGCGCCGTTCCCGGCGGCGCCCTGGCAGATCGCGGCGCTGCTCGAGGTGCCGGTCGTGCTGTGCCTCGGGATGTACCGCGGCGGCAACCGCTACGATCTGATTTTCGAAACGCTGGCCGAGCAGGTGAAACTCCCGCGCGCCGATCGCGAAGCCGCGCTCGATCCGTACATCCGCCATTACGCCGCGCGGCTGGAGCATCACCTGCGCGATGCGCCGTGCAACTGGTTCAACTTCTATGATTTCTGGCAACCGCAATGCGCGGCCGAAGTGCAACACGAGGCGCACGTCGCACTGGAGCAGGCGCGTGCAGCGTAGTGTGTTGATTGCGGTTGTCCTTGCGCTGGGGGCGGGCTCCGTGTTCGCGGAGACTCCAACGCTGGCGGAATCGCTGCTCGCGAAAATGGCCAAGACCCCGCCGGTCTCGACGCCCTTCATCCAGGTGAGTTATCGCGATGTACTGGACCGTCCGCTGGTCGTGTCCGGCACGTTGCGCTGGCTGGGCGGCGACCGGATGGAACGCGACATCGTCAAGCCATTCAAGGAAACCGCGACGATCGGCGATGGCGAACTGACGGTGCAGCGCGGCGGCGGGGAAGTGCACCGGATGTCGCTGGAGCGTGCGCCGCAGGCGGGCGCGATGCTGTCAGGATTCCGGGCGCTGCTGGGCGGGGATGTGTCGGCGCTCGAAAAGGATTTCACGCTGTCGGCGCAGGGCGGCACCGCGCACTGGGTCATCACGCTGACGCCGAAAACCAGTCAACTGAAGCAGCAGCTTGCGTCGATCCTCATCGACGGCCGCAATGAGGAGCCGCGTTGCCTGACGGTGCGCGACCGCAACGGCGACAGCAGCATCACCCTGCTCGGCGCGATGGCGACGCAGGGCCTGCGCAGCGTGGCGCCCCTGGAATCGGCCGTGGCGGCGCGTTGCCGGAATTCGCAGTGACGCGGTCCCGCGGACTCCGTCGTTCGCCATCGTGTCTGCGTTTGATTACCCTTTCTCCCCCGCGATTGCAGGGGAGAGGACGTGAATCAGATCGGCACTGAAGGGGCGCGATGAAAACCGGCGCGCGCGTCGCGATCTGGTTCGTCTGGCTGGCGCTGATCGTCGCGCTTGGATGGGGCGTCGCACGGCACCTGCAGATCAGTTCCGACCTGCGCGACTTCGTGCCGCCGGCGCGCACTCCCGACCAGAAGCTGCTGCTCGACGAGATCGGCAAAGGCCCGGGTTCGCGGTTGCTGCTGCTCGCGATCTCGGGCGCGACCGAAGCGCAGCTCGCCGACCTTTCGCGCGGACTGGATGCGGCGTTGGCGCATGATCCCGCCTTCGCCCACGTTGCCAACGGCAGCAATGACATTGCGGACATCGCCTCGGACCTGCTGCCATATCGTTATCTGCTGTCGCCCACGCTGGATACGCACCGGTTCGATGCCGCGTACCTGCACGCGCAGTTGCAACAGCGCGTCGAGGATTTGAGTTCGCCGGCCGCGCCGATGCTGGAGCCGTGGCTGAAAAGCGATCCGACCCTGGAGACGCTGAAGCTGGCGCAACTCTGGGCGCCGCCGCACCAGCCGAAGCTGGTCGACGGAGTGTGGTTCTCGAATCGAGACGAAGCGCTGCTGGTGGCGGAAACCAAGGCCGCCGGTTTCGATCCGGGGGCGCAGGCCGCGGCGATCATCTCGTTGCAGAAGCACTTTGCAGCGCTGCCCGGTGCCGCGCACACCAAGCTCGTGATCAGCGGACCTGGCTGGTTCGGGATGCAGGCCGCGCGCAACACCCGCGCGGAAGCCGACCGCTTCGGCACGATCACCACCATCGGATTCGTGCTGATGTTGCTGCTCGCGTACCGCAGTACGGTGCCGGTGGTCGTGACGGCGCTGCCGCTGCTGTCGGGAGCGGTGGTCGGATTTGCATTGCTTGCGCTGATCTTCGGTCATGCGCACGGCATTACCGTCGCGTTCGGCTTCACGCTGCTGGGCGTCGCGCAGGAATATCCGCTGCGCGTGTTCAGCCATCGGCGCGTCGGCGTCGAGACCTCGACCTGCGTGCGCGAACTGTGGCCGCTGCTCGCGACCGCCATCGTGTCGGTCTGCATCGCGTACCTCGCGTTCTTCGCATCGGGCGTCGCCGGACTGCAACAGCTCGCGGTGTTCACGATCGGCGGCCTGATCGTCGCGGGCCTGTGCACGCGCTGGCTGTTGCCGCTGATCGTGCCGCCGGCGAAGCGCGACATGGCCGACACGCCGGGATTGACCTCGGCCTGGCACTTCCTCGCACGCCTGCCGCGCCCGCGCTGGCTGCCCTGGCTGGTTGCCCTCGTGGGCGTGTGCGTGGTGGCGTTCGCACCGGGCAGGTTCTGGCAGAACGACCTTTCGGCGCTGACGCCGGTCCCGAAAGCGGAACTGCAGCGCGATGCGCGCCTGCGGGCCGCGCTGGGCGCGCCGGACGTCCGTTACCTGCTGGTGTTGCGCGCCCCCACGGCCGAAGGCGTGCTCGGCTTGTCCGAGCGCGTCACGCCCGCGATGCACCGACTCGTCACGGATCACGCGCTGGACGGGTTCGAATTGCCGTCGCGTTACCTGCCCAGCGTGGCGACGCAGAAGGCGCGTCAGGCGAAGTTGCCGGATGCGGCGGAACTGCAGGCGGCGCTTCACGATGCGATGCAGGGCCTGCCGTTCCGACCCGGCGTGTTCGCGCCGTTCGTGGCCGACGTCGAAGCCGCACGCAAGCTGCCGCCACTGACGCCGGCGAAGTTCGAGGCGACGCCGCTCGGCGCGCGCCTGGAATCGATGCTGGTCGACGAATGCGGTGGAAGTGCCGTGCGGGCCGACCCCCACCCCAGCCCTCCCCCGCTGGGGGAGGGAGGCGCGCGCTCCGCGCGCGCGGGAGGGGGTAACGACGCTCTGCCGCTGGCTGGGGAAGAAGACAATTGCTGGGTCGGGCTGGGCACCTTGAGCGGCGTCAACGATCCTGCCGCATTTGCGGCGCTGGCGAAACAAACCCGTGGCGCCGTGCATCTCCTGGACCTCAAGGCTTCCACCGAATCGCTGATCGTCGCGTATCGGCATCGCATCCTCGTCGCGCTCGGTGTCGCGGCGCTGCTGCTGTGCGCGGCAGTGACCCTGGCGCTGCAGAGTCCCCGCCGTGCACTGCACGTGCTCGGGCCCATGACGCTCGCGACGCTGCTGGTATTGATGGTGTTGCGCGCGGCGGGAATCCCGCTGTCGCTGTTCCACCTGGTCTCGCTCACCCTGGCCGCAGGCCTCGGGCTGCATTACGCGCTGTTCTTCGAGCGCCGCACCGGCGACGAACGCGAGGACCTGCGCACCCTGCACGCGACGCTGGTCTGTGTCGCCTCGGCGCTGCTGGTGTTCGGGGTGCTGGCGCTGTCGAGCGTCCCCGTACTGCGTGCGATCGGACTCACGGTCGCGCTGGGCGTCGCGTTCCATTTCAGCCTCTCGGTGCTGATGGCGCCGCATCAGGTTTTCCCCTCTCCCTCCGGGAGAGGGTGGCCCGAAGGGCCGGGTGAGGGTTCGGGATCAAGTGAACGATCCGAATCCACCGTACCCTCACCCCAACCCCTCTCCCGAGGGGAGAGGGGCTGAAAAATGCTGCCGAAGGCCGAATGGGCGCCCCTGATCCCGCACGCAGGCGCGATGTGCCTGCTGGACGAAGTCGTGGATTGGGATGCGACACGCCTGCATGCGCGCAGTGCTTCGCACCGGCGCGCGGACAACCCGCTGCGCGCCGACGGCATGCTGCATGCGGTGAACCTGTGCGAATACGCGGCGCAGGCGATGGCAGTGCACGGCGCCCTGCGCGAACGCGAAGCCGGTGGATCGGCACGCCCGGGATTCCTCGTTGCCCTGCGCGATGTGATACTGCATGTCGAGCACATCGACGACTTGCCGGGGCGGCTGCAGGTGCACGTCGAGTGCTTGCTCGCGATGGCCGACAGCCTGCAATATGGGTTCAGTGTGGAGCATCGCGGGAGCGTGCTCGCGACAGGACGCGCAGCCGTGATGCTCAAGGAGCGATGAGGCTGCGGTCCTTTAGATCGCGCGGAACCAAGACAGGGATGTCATGCTTTCAGGAGCAAAGACACTGGATTCCGGGTTCCGCCGCGAAGAGCTGCGGCGGCCCCGGAATGACGATGATGGGCGGATCGGCTGACGATGACGAACGGCATGCAAAGGCGCGGATTTCGCTTCGGCGATCGGCCATCCCTGGCCTGCATTGATGTTGGTCTGCGGGATCCAGGGAAATGAACCCAAAGCGGGCACTGGTGACCGGCGGCAGCGGCGACATCGGCAGCGCGATCTGCGTTGCGCTGGCGCGCGACGGCTGGCAGGTGATCGTCCACGCCAATGCGCACCGCGAACGCGCGGAGGCCGTCGCGGCGCAGGCGCGCGAAGCGGGCGGTGCCGCGGAAGTCGCGGTCTTCGACGTGACGGATGCGGAGGCCACGCGCGCATCGATCGACGTCCTGCTGCAGGCAGGACCCATCCAGGCGCTGGTCCACAACGCCGGCATCCACGACGACGCCCCGCTGGCGGGTATGGCGGAGCAGCAATGGCGGCGCGTGATCGACGTATCGCTCAACGGGTTTTTTCACGTCGCACAACCGCTGTTGCTGCCCATGGCGCGGGCACGCTTTGGACGCATCGTTGCCGTGTCTTCCGTGGCGGCGATGCTGGGCAACCGTGGCCAGGTCAACTACGCCGCGGCGAAATCGGCGCTGCATGGCGCGGCAAAGTCGCTCGCACGCGAGATGGCATCGCGCAACGTCACGGTCAATGTCGTCGCGCCCGGCATCATCGAAGGCCGGCTCACCGAATCCCTGTTCACGCCGGAGCAGTTGCAGGCGATGATTCCGGCGGCGCGCACCGGCACGCCGGCGGAAGTGGCGGGTGTGGTGGCGTTCCTGTGTTCGGATGCCGCGAGCTACGTCAATGGACAGGTTATCGGCGTGAACGGCGGCATGGCCTGAATCCGTTCTACACGGCAGCAGCCCGCGTTTGTCGGACCATGCATGCAAACAATGCGGGCGAGACACCTTTCCGCCCGGAATGCGGCAGTGCGCAGAGTCCGGAGGGCATGCCATCGCCCGCCGCAGTTTCGCCGAGGCTGCCGGCCAGGGCGTGCAGCAGTGCGATGTTTTCGCGCACACGGGAACGGATCTGCGCGCCATCGAGCCGGTCGTGCAGGCGCGCATTGAGCCGCGCGAACCAGGCGAGTTGCTGCTGGTCCAGCCAGCCCGGCATCGCCTGCACCGCGCCGCAGGCATGCCAGTCGCGGAACAACGCCTGCATGCGAACGTTGAGTGTCGTCGCCGTCAGCAGTTCGGGGGCAAGCTCGGCGAACAGGTCGATGTCAGTGAGCCAGTCGCCGATCGCGAGCGGGCACAACACGCCCCAGTAATAGGTGTAGTCCCACAGCACCTTTGCGGTCATCACGCGTGCGTTGCCGAACAGGGCGTACTGGCCGCAGTACAGGCCGAGGGCACTGCGGTAGAACGAAAGGAACAGTTGCTGGAAGCGGCGGACGATGCCCGCGTCCAGGTGGCCGCTGAAGTCACGCGCGATGAGCTCGCTGATGTAGGTGTTGCCGATCGCGATGAAGTCCGAGCCGGGCGAATAGAACGGGTCGAGGAACATGCCCGCGTCGCCGGTCAGCGCCCAACGGTCGGCGCTGAACACCTGCCGGCAACCATACGAGACGTTGCGCAGGAAGCCGAAATCGAGCAGCGCATCGCGATGTGCATCCAAGTGTTCTGCGAGCGCGGGCTGGCGGGCGTGCAGCCATTGGCGCGCGCGTTCGAAGCTGTTGAAGCGCTCGATCGGATGCATCGCCGAATCGGCGACGATGCCGATCGAGTGCGCGCCGGACGCCAGCGGAATCAGCCACACCCAATAGCCGGGACCGCACAGATGGTTGGTGGAGCGCCAGCGCTCCTGCGGGTCGCACAGCCCGCGCCACGCGGGATTGTCGCACCAGTGATCGAGGTCGAGCCGCGCGCCGATGCGCATCCACGCCGCACCGATGCGATGTCCGTTGT
Source organism: Gammaproteobacteria bacterium (assembly GCA_021324095.1). Taxonomy (GTDB): domain Bacteria; phylum Pseudomonadota; class Gammaproteobacteria; order Xanthomonadales; family Rhodanobacteraceae; genus 66-474. The sequence goes on along the minus strand of JAJPJT010000114.1, from coordinate 23,267 downwards.
CTTCTTCGAGACCGAATTTCCGGCGCAGCAATCCCGCGCGCCCGGATGCGTCGACCAGCCAGCGCGCGCGGTGCGTGCATGTCACGCCCCCGCGTATGGCGCGAACCACGTGCGGCGCGCCGCATTCGATCGCGCGTACGGCGGCACCCTGCACGAGTTCGATGCCGCGGCATTCGGCTTCGCGGGCGAGGAGATTCTCGAACGTGCCGCGCTCGATCTGCCACGTGGGCGTCGGAAACACGCGGCTGATCCCGAGCTCCGTCGTGCGGTCGATTGCGGCGCAGCCATCGCTGAAGAAGAACCGGAAGCCGAACTTGCGGATATGTTCCGTATCGAGTCGGGCGCGCAAGCCGAGCGTATCCGCGAAATAATGCGCGCCGATTTCCACCGTCGATTCGCCGACCTTGAAGGCCGCTGCAGGCGCCGGGCCCTCGCGTCGTTCCAGGATCCGGATCGCAAGATCCGGGCAGCGCGCGCGAAGCTGCAATGCGAGGGAAAGTCCGCCGACGCCGCCACCGACGATCAGGACATCCACTGTCGCCGGGTGGGTCATCACCGTGCCGGCGGATCGCTTGCCAGGGGCGCGGCGGGCGCCGCGCCGAGCAGGTTTTCGGGGTCGTACACCTGCGGCGGCGCGCCATGCGACGCGCGGTAGCTTTGCACCAGATGTCCGTAATGCGCCACCCGCCGTATCGTGTACCAGGTGATCCGCACCGTATCCCACAACGGGCGGAAGTGGCTGTGGCGCGCGCTGTCGTCGTAACGGCAGGCGATGGGGATCGACACGATCGGCATGTCGAGGTCGCGTGAGGCGGCGATCAGGATCGCGGCCTCGAACACGAAGTCCTGCGCGGGAAGTTCGACCAGCTCGGCCGCCGCGCGCGGATACCAGCGCTGGCCGCTCTGGGTATCGGCGACCGGTCGGCCGCAGCCCCAACTGATTCCCCAATCCGCGAAATCGTTGGCGCGGCGGCGCGCATTCGGCTGGTGCTCGCGTTCCAGCATGCGCGCGCCGACGATCAGCGCGTCGGGGAACTGGCGCGCGGCGGCGAGGAGGCGCGGGATGTCGTCCGGATCGTGCTGGCCGTCGCCGTCCATCGTCAGGACGCCGCTGGCGCCGCGTTTCAGCGCCTCGCGGAAACCCGTGCGCAGGGCTTCGCCCTTGCCGCGACGCTGCGGATGGCGGATCAGGATCACCGGCAGCGTCGCCGCGATCGCGGCGGTGTCGTCGGTCGAGCCGTCGTCGACCACGATCACGTCGGGGCAGTGCGTCAGCACGCCCTGCAGCAATCGGCGGATCGCGCGCGCCTCGTTGAGGCAGGGCACGATCACGAAGGGGCGGGCGGTGGTCTTGCTCAAGGTGTGATCTCCATGTCCAGTGACAATCCTGACGATAGCGGCAGCGCCAGCCGCGACGGCTGCGCGCGGGCCAGCGCCGCGAGCAACGCCAGCGCGTGGGTGTTGGCCGGATTGTCGCCCGCCACGCGCCGCAATGCCAATCCGGTTGGCGCAGGTTCATCCGCGCCGCCGCCACGCAACGACAACTGGAGACGAGGGTTGTCCGGCGCGTCCGGCGCCAGCACCAGCGCGACGCCGAAGGCGAGCGTGGTGCGGGTCATCTCGGCGAGCGGACCCGAGGACGCGACATCGCAGGATGCGAACAGGACCGGCGCGCCTTCGGCACAGGCAAACGTTACGGCTTCGAGCAGCCCCGCCGCGAAGCTGCGCCTATACGCGGTGACCGCACTCGATGGCGCGGTGCAGCCGGTCGCGATGGTCCAGTAGCCGGCCGGTGCGTTCAGCACCGAGTTGTGGAACTTGGTTGGCGACAACTCCAGCGGTGCCTGTGCCAGCGTTTCGCAAACGTAATCGGTGATCGCGACCTCGCCGTGGGTGGAAGCGAAGATGCACGGCAGTACGGCTGGACCGACACCGGCCATCGCACACGCCTGCGACGCGACTTCCGCCGCGAGGCGAACGCTGTCCGGTGCGCGCCGGCGTTCGGCTGCTGGCAGAACGCTCGCAGCCGGCTTGCTCGGCGCGTCGGCTGCGAGATCGCGTCTGCCCAGCAGCACGTCGCGCACGCTCGGCCAGTCAGGCGCGCCCTGCAGCCACGCGCCGATTCCGGTCACGCCGATCTGGAGCATCGTGCTCATGCGAGCGCCCCCGCACGAGAGAACACGAGGCAGGCGTTGTTGCCGCCGAAGCCGAACGAGTTGCTGAGCGCGATGTCGATTGCCTGGCGCGCGGGACGCAATGCCAGCCACGCCGCGGCTTCCGGCATGGGTTCCGTGCAGCCGAGGTTGGGCGGCACGACGCCGTGCCCGATCGCGAGCAGCGCAATCACCGCTTCCAGCGCGCCGGCCGCGCCCAGCGTGTGGCCGGTGAATCCCTTGGTGGAGCTTGCACGGGTGCGCGTTGGAAAACGCGGCAACAGCTTGGCCTCGACCTCGTCGTTCTTGAGGGTCGCAGTGCCGTGCAGGTTGACGTAGTCGACGCGTGCCGCATCGATCCCCGCACGCGCAAGCGCATCGTCCAGCGCGGCCGTGGCGCCGCGGCCCTCGGGCTCCGGGGCGGACATGTGATACGCGTCCGAGGATTCGCCGTAGCCGATGAGTCGCGGCACATCGGGCGCCACCTCGGCGCGTTCGAGCAGCGCAAACGCGGCGGCTTCGCCGATCGAGATTCCGTCGCGTTGCACGTCGAAGGGACGGCACGCCTGCGGTGAGACGAGTTCCAGCGAGTGGAACCCGAACAGCACGCTTTCGCACAACGTATCCACGCCGCCGACCAGTGCGGCATCGGCAAGGCCGAGCCGGATCAGGCGCGCGGCGCTCGCGAATACCTTGGCCGAAGAAGAGCACGCCGTGGAGATCGTGAGTGCCGGTCCCGAAATGTTCGTTGCGTCGGCGACGAACGCCGTGAGCGAGTGCGGCGTGTGGATCTCCGGACGGCGCAGGTCCGCGGGAAAACGTCCGCCGTCCAGTCTGCGATAAGCCTCTTCGGTCGCGCCGACGCTTGCGGTGGAGGTGCCCAGCACCAGCGCCACGCGCGTGGCGCCGTAACGGCCGACCGCGTGCGCGATCGCATCGTGCAATCCGTCCTGCTGCAATCCGAGCCAGGCGAGGCGGTTGTTGCGGCAATCCCAGTGTTCGAGCGGCGCGGGCAGCGTCGCGTCTTCGACGCCCGCGACCCGTCCGACCCGGCAATCCAGTGGGGCACAGGAAAAATCGTTGATGCGCAGGCCGCCGCGCCCCTCGCGCAGCGCGTCGAAGTGCGCCGCAAGTCCGCAGCCGAGCGCCGAAGTCGCGCTGTACGCGGTGATGGCGAGCGGTTCGATGCGTGCCGGCACCCGATGCCTTCCGTTGGTTGGATTCACCAGTATACGTGTCGTGGCAGCACAGCTTGCACGGTTACACTTCCGGCCAGAACCCCGGTTACGCCATCCGGAGCGGGTTGATGATGGCGGCGTAACCTCGCGGCTTTCCGGAAACGCCGATGCAAGCGAACGTCGAAAAAGTCGATGCCTTTCTGCGTGGATTGCAGGATCGCATTTGCGATGCGCTGGAACGAGTGGAAGCCCTCACCCCACCACTCGCTCCGCGAGCGGTCCCCCCCTCTCCCGCTGCGCGGGCGAGGGACGAAGGTGGGCAGTCTTCTACTGCCTGCACTTTTATGGAAGATGCGTGGACGCGCGAGACCACCCTCACCCCACCACTCGCTCCGCGAGCGGTCCCCCCCTCTCCCGCTGTGCGGGCGAGGGACGTCGGCGGGCAGTCTTCGACTGCCGGCTCTCCGATGGGCGGCGGCCGCACGCGGGTGCTGAAGAACGGCGCGGTATTCGAACAGGCCGGCGTGAACTGGTCACGCGTCACGGGCGACACCTTGCCACCGTCCGCGACCGCGCACCGCCCGCAACTCGCGGGGCGGCGCTGGACCGCCTGCGGCGTATCGCTGGTGGTTCACCCCAAAAATCCATACGTGCCCACCGCGCACATGAACGTGCGCTATTTCGAGGCCGACAAGGAGCACGAGGAGCCGGTGTGGTGGTTCGGCGGCGGCTTCGATCTGACGCCGTTCTATCCGTTCGACGAGGACTGCGTGCATTGGCACACCGTCGCGCACGACCTGTGCGCGTCGTTCGGCGGCGATGTGTATCCGCGCTACAAGAAGTGGTGCGACGAGTATTTTTACCTGAAACACCGCAACGAAACCCGTGGCGTCGGCGGGCTGTTCTTCGACGACCTGAACGAAGGCGGCTTCGACCGCTGCTTTGCCTTCCTGCAAGCGGTCGGCAACGGATTCCTCGATGCCTACCTGCCGATCGTCGGGCGCCGCAAGGACATGCGGTACGGCGAACGCGAACGCGAATTCCAGTTGTATCGCCGCGGCCGCTACGTGGAATTCAACCTCGTTTACGACCGCGGCACGTTGTTCGGCCTGCAGTCCGGCGGCCGCACCGAATCCATCCTGATGTCGCTGCCGCCGCGGGTACGCTACGAGTACGGCTACGCGCCGGAAACCGGCAGCGTGGAGGCGCGGCTTGCGGATTACCTCAAGCCGCGCGAGTGGTTGCCTCGCTGACGCCTACGCCTTGCGCGAGTTCGCGTTGCCGCGCCACTTGCGGCGGCGCTTGTTGCCGACTGAGTGTTCGTCCTTGCTGCGTTGCGTATGCGGGCGGCGCACGTGCGAAGGCTTGCCCAGTTTCGGATCGCGCGTGGCTCCCTTGTTGCGGTCGCGGTTGAACGTCGTGCGCGCCGCATCGTTCGGCCGCAGACTCCAGGTCGGCTCGAAGCCAGTCATCGGCTCGAGCGCGAGATCCTGCTTCAGCAAGCGTCGGATGTCGCGCAACAGGTTTTCCTCTTCGCGGCTGACCAGCGACAGCGCCAGACCTTCGGCGCCGGCGCGGCCGGTACGCCCGATGCGATGCACGTAGTCCTGCGCCACCATCGGCAGGTCGTAGTTCACCACCGCTGGCAACTGCACGATATCGAGCCCCCGCGCCGCGATATCGGTCGCGACCAGCACCGTCGTCTTGCCCGCCTTGAAGTCGGCGAGCGCGCGGGTGCGCTGACCCTGGCTCTTGTTGCCGTGGATCGCCGCCACGCGGAAGCCATGCTGGCCGAGGTATCGACACAACTTGTCGCTACCGTGCTTGGTGCGCGCGAACACCAGCGTCTGCCGGCGGCTGTCGGCGGCCAGCAGGTGCAACAGCAGTTCGCGCTTCCTGTCCGCGTCGACCGGGTGCACCCGATGGTGCACGCCGACCGCGACCGCGTTCGGCTGCGCCGTCTGCACTTCGCGTGGCTCGCGCATGAACTGCGCGGCCAGCGCTTTCACTTCCGGCACGAACGTCGCGGAGAACAGCAGCGTCTGGCGTTGCTGCTTCGGCAATGCGCCGAGGATTTTTTTCAGCGCGGGCGCAAAGCCCATGTCGAGCATGCGGTCGGCTTCATCAAGCACCAGCGTGTCGATGCCGGACAGGTCCACGTTGCGGCGATCCATGTGGTCGATCAGGCGCCCCGGCGTGGCGACGATGATGTCGGCGCCGCGGCGCAGCGCCTGCACCTGGCCACCCATGCCGACGCCGCCGAATACCGCGGTGGTGCGCACGCGCAAATGCTTGCCGTACGCGCGGAAGTTGTCGTGCACCTGCACCGTCAATTCGCGGGTGGGGGTGAGGATCAGCGCGCGCGGTTTGCGCGACTGTTTGTCATGCGTGGGCGCGGCTTGGCCGATGCCGAGCTTCTGCAGCAACGGCAGCGCGAACGCGGCCGTCTTGCCGGTGCCGGTCTGCGCGCCGGCCAGAAGATCATGGCCCTCCAGTACCAGCGGGATCGCTGCGGCCTGGATCGGGGTGGGGGTCGCGTAGCCTTGTTCGGCCAAGGCACGCAGCAGCGCGGGCACGAGCCCGAGCGATTGGAATGTCATGGGAAAACTCCTGCGGAATCGCTGCATAACCTGCTCCGCTCGTCAGCTTGCGCGCCGGCGGTGCTCGCAATGCTCACGTACTGGCGTGTACGCTCCGCTTGCTGCGCTCCGGCGTCACGCAACCTGCCTTCGCTCGCGACGGTTCTTCAGCGATTCCCGTGGGGGCCTGAGCGTTCCCTAAAACCGCGCTGCAGGCAGATGAAACAATGTGCGGCCGTCGCGGATGCGGGGCCGTGTGTGCGCGACGTGCGAGTGGCGAGGGCCGGCGGCGCGGAGCAGTTCAGCTCCGTGGCGGCGGTGATCCAGCAGGGAAGTTCGGGGTGCGGCGCGTCAAACTGTGCGCAGTGTAGCGGGTTGCGCTTGCGCAAGCCAGCGCGCGAATCCGAAGCCGCGGGATGGTTGTCGTAGTATTCGCCGCTGGGCAGCCTTGCGCGACGCCATTGCGCAAGCCGGCATTTGCATTCCATAGAAGGGGATTCACATGCGTAACCATCGCGTCCTGTTCGCAGTGCTGCTGGCTTGCGGGGTGTTGCTGTCGGGAATGACGTTCGCGCTCGCCGCGACATCCGCCCTGCCAGCGCACAGCTACATCCACGTGCAACTCGGGCCGTCGGAAACGCAGGCGGAGTCGGGCCGCCTGCTGCTGTTCGCGATCGACGCGAAGGACGCCGAAGCGGAGGCCGCCAAACACGGCGGCAAGGTCGACGCGGTCGACGCCAATCCGTTCCGGGGTTCGCAGAACGCGGTGGCGGCACGCGAAGTGAGCCGGATCGTCCCCGGCGAGGTGATCGACATCGATACCGACCGCCGTGCATTCCCGCAGGGTTGGTCGAAGCTTCCGCCCGGCGACTATTACGTGCAGGCGGTGCTCGACGTCCACCACGATTACAACTACAGCGGGCGCGATGCAGGCGACCTGGTGAGTCCGGTGGTGAAGCTGCACCTGCCCGCTGCGGGCACTCCAACGCTGAGCCTGGACAAGACGCTGCCCAGGCGCGATCCGTGGGTGTTGCCGCCGCGCGCCCCCAAGGCGCTGCAGGCGTACCTCGCCGACGCGCGGGCGCAATCGCGCGACATCGATTTCGTCAGTCCAGCGCTGTCGGCATTCTGGGGCCGGCCGATCCACATGCGCGCGCGCGTGTTGTTGCCGCCGGGCTACGTCGCGAATGCGAAGACGACGTGGCCGACGGTGTATTTCACCCAAGGCTTCGGAGGCAACAACGACCGCGTGATCGGCGAACTCGTGTCGGTGTATGCCGCGATGAAACAGCGCAAGATGCCGCCGATGATCTGGGTGTTCCTCGACGAGTCGAGTCCGACCGGCACCACCGAGTTTGCCGATTCGGTGAACAACGGCCCCTGGGGCACGGCGCTGACGACCGAACTGATCCGTACCTGGAACACCACTACCGGATGGACGCCGACGTCGACGGCCGCTTCCTGACCGGCCATTCGTCCGGCGGCTGGGCCACGCTTTGGTTGCAGGTGCGCTATCCGAAAATCTTCGGCGGCACCTGGTCGACTTCGCCCGATCCCAGCGACTTCCACGACTTCACCGGAGTGGACCTTTATGCGCCGCGCGCGAACGTTTACCACCGCCCGGACGGCACGCCGTATCCGCTGGTGCGCGACCACGGCAAGGTGCTCGCGACCTTCGAGCAGTTCGCGAAGCTGGAACGCGTGCTGGGTCCGTACGGCGGACAGATGGCTTCGTTCGAATGGGTGTTCTCGCCCAAAGGCAAGGGTGGACGTCCCGAACCGATGTTCAACCGCGACACCGGCGATGTCGATCCCGCCGTGGTCGCGTACTGGCGCGAGCACTACGACATTGCGTACCGCCTGCAGCACGACTGGCCGGAACTGAAGCCGGATCTCGACGGCAAGATCCATATCTGGGTCGGCACCGCCGACACGTTCTACCTCGACGGCGCGGTGCACAAGCTCAAGGCCGTGCTGGATGGTCTGCACGCCAAGTCGGACATCCACTTCGTGCCCGGCCGGACCCATTTCGACATCTACCGGATCGGCAAGGACCCGCAGGGCCTGACGAAGCAGATCGCGTGGGAGATGTACGCCGTCGCGCGCCCGCATTCGAAGCTGAAGGCGGCGGGGGAGTAGGCGCGTTGCGGCGTTTCCAGCGGGAGCAAGAGCAGGGTATTGCAGCCCTGCCTGCTTTCCTTGCTCCCGCCGATTCGCGCTGGGAGCTCCCTCAATGATGATCGTCGTGCGCGGCACCCGCTGTGGCGGTGGTATCCCGCGCCGCTGCTTTGTCCGCGAACCCTTCCGCCTGCAGCCACCAGTAGAACTCTTCGGCCCAGTGATCGCTGGTGCCGCCGTGCCGGACGTTGGCGGCGAAGCCGTGCCCGCCGGTGCGATAGATATGCACCTCGGGTTTGTCGCCAGCCTTCATCAGTGCCGCGTAGAACCTCGCCATCGCGTAACCCGCGGTGTGGTCGTCCTGCGCCCAGGCCATGAACACGGGCGGGAGTTTGGACGGAACGATGGGCATCGACTCGAACGGTGCGCCGTAGATCAATCCCACGAAATTCGGGCGTAGTGCAGCATCTTTCTGCACCAGCGCTTCGCTCGCGATCATGCCACCCGCCGAAAAGCCGAGCATGCCGATGCGATCGGGCGAGACGCTCCATTCTTTCGCGTGTTGCCGTACCACCTTCAGCGCCTGGACGGCATCGGCAATGCCCCACCGACAGGCCTTGTCCTCGCTCAGGTTCTTCGGCATGCCTTGCACCAGCTTGCGCTTCAGCCGGTATTCGAGGACGAATGCGGCGACGCCCCGGGATTGCAGCATCCTGGCCAGTTCGTTCGCCGGCTTCATCACCAGCGCGATGCAGGCGCCGCCCGGCGCGATGATCACCCCGCTGCCGGTCGCGGAAGCGCGGGCGGGCAGGTAAACCGTGAGCGTGGGCTTCACCACGTCTTCGACGATGGTGCCGATCTGCTTGCTGTGGTAGCCGAGAAATTCGTCGTGGAAGACCTTTTCCTGCCAGGTCCAGTGTTCGGAACCCGGCGCGACGCCGGGCCAGACGTCGACGGTCTTTTGCGCGGACGCAGCCAATGGAACGAGCAACAGAAAGGTTGTCGCGATGGCGGCCAGGCATTCGGTTCGACGCATGATCCTCTCGCTTGGCAGCCTTGCCGCCGTCGTCGTACACGCCCGCTGGGGTTCGCCGATGAAGCCGGGCTCACCACCAGCCTACCTTCTCATCATCTTCTCGCGGCGCGTGCGGAACTCGCTGTCCTTGTACCACTTGGGCCATTCGTCATTGAGCGACAACTCGCGGCCGACTTCATAAAGCGCCTGCGCGTCCTCGGCGACGCCGGAGAAATCCCACTTCGGGTCGAAGTTGTCGTAGGGCGTGTGGTAGCGGTGCGCGGTGTAATCCGCGAGTTCCGCGCGGCCCCTGGCGACGCCGCCGTGCACCATGTCGTCGCCGGTCTGGGTCATCAGCGCGGGCACGCCGGCCTTGGCAAAACTGAAATGATCGGAGCGGAAATAGAAACCGTTCTCCGGCGTCTGGTCCGGGATCGCGAAGCGGCCCTGCTGCTTCAATGCGGCCTTCAGCATGTCCTCGAGTTGCGACTGGCCGCTGCCGATGATCTGCAGGTTCTTCGTGGGACCGATCACGTCCATCGCGTCCATGTTGATGTCGGCCACGGTCTTGTCCATCGGGAACACGGGATGCTTCGTGTAGTACAGCGATCCGAGCAGCCCCGATTCCTCCAGCGTGTCGGCGAGGAACAGCACGCTGCGTTTCGGTGCGGGTTTCTGCTTCGCGAACGCGCCGGCGATTTGCAGCAGCGCGGAAATCCCGGTGCCGTTGTCGATCGCGCCGTTGAAGATCTTGTCGCCCTTCAGCTTGTCGTTCTCGCCGAAGTGGTCCCAGTGGGCGGAGTACACGATCACCTGATCAGGATGCTCGGTACCCTTGATGAGTCCCAACACATTGTTGGCGCTGCCGTGGCCGATGGTGCTGTCCAGCGTGATCGATGCAGTGGCCTTGAGCGGCACCGGCTTGAAACCGCGCTGCGAGGCTTCCTTTTCCAGCTTGCCGAAATCCAACCCGGCTTTCGCGAACAGGCGTTGCGCGGCCTCGCGCGTGATCCAGCCCGCGACCGGCAGGCGTGGACCCGGATCCTCGCTCTCGGGCAGCGCGAGCTGTGGGCCGGACCAACTGTTCTTGACCACCGTCCACGGATAGCCCGCCGCGCCGTCGGAGGTGTGCACGATCAGGCACATTGCGGCGCCTTCGCGCGCGGCCTCTTCGTACTTGTACGTCCAGCGGCCGTAGTAGGTCATGGTCTTGCCCTTGAACAGCTTCGGATCGCCGGTCGCATAACCGGGATCGTTGACCAGCACCACCACGGTCTTGCCCTTGACGTCGAGATTTTTGTAATCGTTCCACTGCCACTCGGGCGCGTCGATGCCGTAGCCGACGAACACGATGTCGGAGTTCTTGACCGTGACCTTCGGCTTCGCCTGCAAGGTATTCGCGACCCAATCGGTGCCGAACGCGAACGTCTGCGTGCCGCCACCTTCGTTGACGTCGAGCCTGGTTGCGTCGGCGTTCTGCAATGTGGTCGATACGGTCGGCACCGCCTGGAACCACGAGCCGCGGTTGCCCGGTTCGAGGCCGATCTTCTTGAATTGCTCGACGATCCACGCGGTGGCGCGCTTGGCGCCGACCGTGCCGGGCTTGCGGCCGTCCATGTAGTCGGACGAAATCGCCTTGTCGTCGGCGCGGAATCCCTGTGCGGTGATCGCAGTGGAGAAGGGCTGCGCCGATCCCGATGGGCTTTCGGCTGGCCCGGCCTGCGCGCCGGCGGCGATGCAGAGGCTGGAAGTCAACGCGAACAGGATGGCGCGGCGCATGGCGAAACCCCTCTCATGGACGAAAACCCTGCGAGTGTACGCCGGGGCGAACACCGCCGCATGCGGCGCCGCGGCACACCAGGACATGACGAGTGTCACGCGCGGTTTGCGTTACCAGAAGCACATGCGCGCATCGGAGCATCGCCGGAGAATCGCAGCCGACCGGTTGGAATGGCGCCACCGGTCGGCGATGGAGGTTGTGGGGTCGGCGCGTGGCGATCCGGCGAGGGCGGACGGATGCGCGCCGACCCTCACACCCCGCATCGCTGCACGACGCTGTTCGCGCCCGTGACAAGCCAATGCCTGTCACGGTCGGCGAGGCGCCGATCGGCAGCGATCAGACCGATACCGGATTCGGCTTGCCCGGATCGATGCCCCAGAGCTGCATGGCGCGTTCGACGTCTTCCGCCTTCATCTTGCCGTCCTCGGCCAAAGCGACGATCGCCGCATGCGCGATCCAGTGCTGGTCGATCTCGAAGAAGTTGCGCAGGGCTTCGGCGGTGTCGCTGCGGCCGAAACCGTCGGCGCCCAGCGGGATGAAACGGCGGCCTTCCGGAATCGCCGTACGCAAGGGATCGACGACGCCGCGCACGTATTCCGACGCGGCGATCACCGGGCCATCGTGCCCCTCGAGGCACTGCGCCACGTAGGACGTACGCTGGTCCCTCCTGTCCGGGTGCAGGCGGTTCCAGCGTTCGCAATCGAAGCCGTTGCGTGCCAGTTCGTTGAAGCTGGTGCATGACCACACATCGGCCTGGACGCCGAATTCCTTCTCCAGCAATTCGGCCGCCTTCACGACGTCGGGCATCAACGCGCCGGCGCCCAGGAGCTGCACGCGCGGTGCCGCGTTCTTGCTTTCGGTTTTGCCCTTGCCCTTGCTCTTGCCCGTCCCTCGTCCCTCGTCCCCCGCCCCCGCTTTGAAGAGATACATCCCCTTGACGATCCCTTCCTCGCAGCCTTCCGGCATGTCAGGATGGCTGTAGTTGTGGTTCGTCACGGTGACGTAATAGAACACGTCCTGCTGCTCCTCGTACATCTCGCGGATGCCCTCGCGCAGGATCACGGCGATCTCGTACGAATACGCGGGATCGTAGGCCTTGCAGTTGGGAATCACGCTGGCCATCAGGTGCGAGGCGCCGTCCGAGTGCTGCAGGCCTTCGCCCGCGAAGGCGCGCCCGGCGGTCGCGCCGATCAGGAAACCGCGTGCGCGCTGGTCGGCGGCGGCGAGGATCAGGTCCCCGACGCGGCGGAAACCGAAGAACGAATAGAAGATGAAGAACGGCAGCATCGGCTGGTCCGACACCGAATAGCTGGTGCCGGCCGCGATCCACGCCGACACGCCGCCGGCCTCGCTGATGCCTTCCTGCAGCACCTGGCCGTCTTCCGCTTCGCGGTAATACAACAACTGGTCCGAATCCTGCGGCTTGTATTTCTGCCCGCCCGGCGCGTAGATCCCGATCTGGCGGAACATGCCTTCCATGCCGAAGGTGCGCGCCTCGTCCACCACGATCGGCACGACGTGCGGCGCGAGCTCCTTGTCGCGCAGCAGCAGGTTCATGCCGCGCACCAGCGCCATCGTGTTGGAGATTTCGCGATCGCCCGTGCCCTTGGTGATCGCCTCGAGGCTTTCGAGGGTGGGTGCCTTCAGTGTCTTGCTGGATTTCTGCCGCCGGTACGGCAGGAACCCCCCGAGTTCGTGGCGGCGCTCCAGCATGTACTGCACTTCCCGCGAATCCTTGCCGGGGTGGTAGTACGGCACCGATTCCATTTCCTCGCCTTCCAGTTGCTTGTCGGAAATGGGAATCTGGAAACGGTCGCGGAACATCACGATGGCGTCGTGGTGCATCTTCTTGGCCTGGTGCGCGATGTTCATCGACTCGCCGGCCGCGCCCATGCCGTAACCCTTGACCGTCTTCGCGAGGATCACGGTCGGCATGCCCTGGGTGTTCACCGCCGCGTGGTAGGCCGCGTAAACCTTGTGCGGATCGTGGCCGCCGCGATTCAGGCGCCAGATGTCGTCGTCGGACAGGTTGGCCACCATCTCCGCGGTTTCCGGATACTTGCCGAAGAAGTGCTCGCGCGTGTACGCGCCGCCGAACGCCTTGCAGGCCTGGTATTCGCCGTCCACGGTTTCCATCATCAGCTTGCGCAACACGCCCTTGGTGTCGCGCGCCAGCAGCGGATCCCAGTAGGAACCCCAGATCAGCTTGATGACGTTCCAGCCCGCGCCCCGGAACACGCCTTCGAGTTCCTGGATGATCTTGCCGTTGCCGCGCACCGGACCGTCGAGGCGCTGCAGGTTGCAGTTGATCACGAAGATGAGGTTGTCGAGCTGCTCGCGGCCCGCGACCGAGATCGCACCCAGCGATTCGGGTTCGTCGCACTCGCCATCGCCGAGGAAGCACCATACCTTGCGGTCGGTCTTCGGCATCAGCCCGCGCGCTTCCAGGTACTTCATGAACTGCGCCTGGTAGATCGCCTCGATGGGTCCGAGGCCCATCGATACCGTCGGGACTTGCCAGTAATCCGGCATCAGCCAAGGGTGCGGATAGGACGGAAGGCCAAGGCCGTGGCTGGCGGTCTCGAGCCGAAGGTGGTCGAGCTGTTCGGCGCTCAACCTGCCTTCGAGGAACGAACGCGCGTAGAGACCGGGACTGGAATGACCCTGGTAGCCGATCAGGTCGCCCGGATGGTTTTCCGACGGCGCGCGCCAGAAATGATTGAAGCCGACGTCGTACAGCGTCGCCGACGAGCCGAAGCTCGCGATGTGGCCGCCGAGCCCGCCCGGCTTGCGGTTGGCGCGCACCACCATCGCCATCGCATTCCAGCGGATGATGCAGCGGATGCGCCATTCCATCGCGGCGTCGCCCGGCGATTTCGCTTCCAGTTGGGGCGGGATGGTGTTGATGTATTCGGTGGTCGGCGAAAACGGCAGGTGCCCACCGGCGCGGCGGGTCTCGCTGACCAGCCTTTCCAGGATCTGGTGCGCGCGTTCCGTGCCCTCGGCGCCGATCACCGCCTCGATGGACTCGATCCATTCGCGGGTTTCGCGCGGATCGGGATCCTGCTCGAGAAATGCCTGTGCCATTGCGTTCATCGTTTGCTCCTGTGCGCGGGGGGCCGCGCCGCCTGCTTTTCGGTCTTGAGGGATGAGGGTGCGGTGCCGGCGCGCTGCGTCTTCACGCGTGCCTTGCCTTTCGCCAAGCCGCGCGGCGCGCGGACGAGCTGCCTCTTGAATTCACGCGGCGCCCGGATCTGTGCCTCGACGCAGGCGATCGCGCTCATGTTGACCACGCGCCGCACGGTGGCTTGCGGCGTCAGCACGTGCGCGGGCTTGGCCACGCCCATCAGGATCGGACCCAGCACGACGCCGTCGGACATCGATCGCGTGATGTTGAAGGCGGCGTTGGCGGCGGCGAGATTGGGAAACACGAACACGTTGGCGCGTCCGGTGAGGCGCGAATTCGGGAACAGCCGCGTGCGCAGTTCGGGATCCAGCGCGACGTCGGCCTGCATCTCGCCTTCGACCTCCAGATCGGGCGCGCGTTCACGCAGCAGCATGAGCACGTGCTGCATCTTGCGCGCGGTCGCGGTGTTGCGGCTGCCGAAATTCGAGCCTGCGATCAACGCGACGTGCGGTTCGACGCCGAGCAAGCTCAAGCGCGCGGTGGCCTGCAGGGTCGCTTCGGCAATCTGTTCGGCGTCAGGATCGTGCTGGGTATGCGTGTCGAGGAAAAACGTCAGGCCCTTGTCGTTGACGACGCCGGCCATGGACGACAGCGACTTCACGCCGCGATCGAGTCCGATGATGTCGCGGATGTAAGCGGTCTTGCGCTGGTGGCGACCGACCACGCCGCAGATCATCGCATCGGCTTCGCCGCGTTCGACCATCAACGCCGCGATCACGGTCGTGCGCGAGCGCACCACGGCCTTCGCCGACGCGGGTGTCACGCCGCGCCGCTGCATCAGGCCGTAGTACTGCTGCCAGTAGGCGTCGAAGCGCGGATCGGAGTGCACGTTCACCAGCTCGAAGTCCCGGCCGGCTTCCATGCGCAGGCCGATCCGCTCGATGCGCCCGGAAATCACTTCCGGCCGTCCGATCAGGATGGGATGGACCAGCTTTTCGTCGACCAGCGTCTGCACCGCCCGCAGCACGACTTCTTCCTCGCCTTCCGCGTAGGCGACGCGCTTGGGATTCGCCCGCGCGCGTTCGAACACGGGCTTCATCGTGAGGCCGGTGCGGAACACGAACTCGTTGAGCTTTTCGGTGTAGGCATCGAGGTCCGCGAGCGGACGCGTGGCGATGCCGGAATCCATCGCGGCCTTCGCGACCGCCGGCGCGACCTGCACCAGCAGTCGCGGATCGAACGGCCGCGGAATCAGGTAGTCCGCGCCGAAGTGCGGCACGCGGCCGCCGTAGGCGCGCTGCGCGATGTCGGAGGCTTCGCGCCGCGCGAGCTGCGCGATCGCGTGCACGCAGGCGACCTTCATTGCCTCGTTGATGCCGGTTGCACCGACGTCCAGCGCGCCGCGGAAGATGTACGGGAAGCACAGCGCGTTGTTGACCTGATTCGGGTAATCCGAGCGACCGGTCGCGATCACGGCGTCGGGTTTTGCTGCACGCGCTTCCTCGGGTGTGATTTCCGGGGTCGGGTTGGCCAACGCCAGGATCACCGGGCGCCCGGCCATCGTCGCGACCATCTCGCGCTTCAGCACCCCGCCGGCCGACACGCCGAGGAACACGTCCGCGCCCTTCACGATGTCGGCGAGCGTGCGCGCCTTCGTCTTGCGCGCGTAGCGCTCGAGGCTCGGGTCGAGGTCCGGGCGGCCCTGGTACAGCACACCATCCTTGTCACTGACCAGGATGTTTTGCGGCCTGACGCCCAGCTGCACCAGCATGTCGAGGCAGGCGATGCCGGCGGCGCCCGCGCCCGATGCCGCAACCTTGACGTCACCGATCTTCTTGCCGACCACGATCAGCGCATTGGTCAACGCCGCGCCCACGATGATCGCGGTGCCGTGCTGGTCGTCGTGGAACACCGGGATGTTCATGCGCTCTCGCAACTTGCGCTCGACGTAGAAGCATTCCGGCGCCTTGATGTCCTCGAGGTTGATGCCGCCGAAGGTTGGTTCCAGCGCGGCAATGACCTCCACCAGCTTGTCCGGGTCGCGCTCGTCGATCTCGATGTCGAACACGTCGATGCCGGCGAACTTGCGGAACAGCACGCCCTTGCCTTCCATCACCGGCTTGCCGGCGAGCGCGCCGATGCTGCCGAGGCCGAGCACCGCGGTGCCGTTGGTGATCACGCCCACCAGGTTGCCGCGCGCGGTCAGCGCGTGGGCTTCGGTGGGGTCGTCCACGATCGCTTCGCAGGCCGCCGCGACACCGGGCGAGTAGGCGAGCGACAGGTCGCGCGCCGTCAACAGGGACTTGGTGGGGGTGATGCGAATCTTTCCGGCGGGCGGGTGCCGGTGGTATTCCAGCGCGGCTTGTTTGAGTTCTTCGGGGAGGCAGGACATGGCAACCGGGACTTGCACACAAGCCGTTTCGGACCTTTCATCCTATCACTGACGTGCCCGCGGTTCCCCGTGTTCACGCCTCCTGGCCCCGCCCGCAACACCACGCGCGTGGCACACTGCCGCCCCATGAAGGACAAACTCGGCATCGTCAGCGACTGGCTGCCGCGCTACACCGGCCAGCGGCTGGAAGAGTTCGGCAGCCACGTGCTGCTGACCAACTTCATCGGCTACCTCGAAACCTTCTGCACGCTCACGGGCGCCGCGATCGTCGATCGCGAAAAGCCGATGCCGTGCGCAAGCGCCGACGGCCTGACCATGATCGATTTCGGAATGGGCAGCCCGAACGCCGCGACGGTGATGGACTTGCTGTCGGCGGCCATGCCGAAGGCGGTGTTGTTCCTCGGCAAGTGCGGAGGGCTGAAAAGGAAGAACCGGCTCGGCGATTTGATATTGCCGATCGCGGCGATCCGCGGCGAGGGCACGAGCGACGACTACCTGCCGCCCAAGGTGCCGGCGTTGCCTGCGTTCCAGTTGCAGCGCGGCGTGTCGACCATGATCCGCGACTTTGGCCGCGATTACTGGACCGGCACGGTGTTCACCACCAATCGCCGGGTGTGGGAATTCGATGAAGGTTTCAAGGCCTACCTGCGCACGCTGCGCTGCATGGCGATCGACATGGAGACCGCGACGATCTTCGCGGCGGGTTTCGCCAACCGGATTCCGTCGGGCGCGTTGCTGCTGGTCTCCGATCAGCCGATGGTCCCCGAAGGCGTGAAGACCGCCGTCAGCGATGCGCTGGTCAAGGCGCGTTACGTCGAGGATCACGTCCGCATCGGCATCGAAGCGCTGAAGCTGGTGCGCCGCAACGGGCGCAGCGTGAAACACCTGCGATTCGAGGACGAGCTGGAGTGAATTCGGGCCTGGCGTGATTGGGCGTCCCGACGGCGGGTGCCGGCTTGACGCCGATCATGGGAATTCGCGCGTGCCTGCCTACACTCGGTGACCGAAGATCGGGCGAGGCGGGCGGTGCATGACGACATTCAACATCCTGCTGGCGATCCACGTGCTGAGCGTGGTGTGGTGGATCGGCGGCGTGTTCACCGTGACCACGTCACTGCTGCCGATGTTCAACCGACTGCCGCAACTCGAACGCATCCAGCGCATCCAGCAGTTCGAGGGCCGTTTCGCCAACCAGGCGCGCATCGCGGTGTTGCTGGCCGGGATCACCGGCTGCTGGATGCTCGGAATCTCCGGCGGTTTCGCGCGGTTGCAGCTCGCGTTCGGCTGGTGGATCGATTTGATGCTGCTGGTCTGGGTGCTGTTCGCCCTGATGCTGTTCGTGGCCGAACCGTTGCGGCTGCCCGCAAAAACGGGGCTCATCCAGAAGCCGGGCAAGTTCCTTGCGCTGCATGCCGCGTTGCTGGCGCTCGCGTTGGCGGCGATTTTCTGCGGCGCGATCGGCGCCCGCGGCGGCTTCTGAGAAAACCCCGACCGGCAGACTCCGCCGAAGGCGCAGGCTGATTGCGTGCAATCACGGATCGGCGTTTGTTTCGCCCAAGGATTCCGGCGCCTGCACGTCGTACCCGGTCCTTTCCAGCGCATCCAGATAGCCATCGGCTCTCATCAAGTCGATCATCGGAAGCAGGGCGACCGATTGGACGTCTTTTTCCAAGGCGTCCTGCGCCGCCGTGATCCATGCATGCCGGACCCGTTCGGGCATGTCATCGATGCCCCACATTTCACTGAAGTCCGAAAAGCAAGGGTCTTGCTGCTGGCTGGACAGCAGCTTGCGCAAAGCCGGCAGATCGCCTGTAGCCCATGCGTTGGCCAGCGCAGTGGCCCGCGGAAAATTCTGGTCCACCTCGTCGAGCGTACTGCGCATGCATCCCTGGCCCTGCAGCGACGTCTTCGTGAATTGGTTCAGCAGTTTGTTTGCGTTGTTCACCTTCAAGACGTATTCAGTATTGACAACACGTACCCAATGCCTGGCTGCGAGTGCGTAGACGGTTTCTTCCACCTTGCCGGTGGGGGTGAGGCCGGACTGGCTCAACGCGGCGTCATACAGCTTCGTTGCAGCGAGCACCGGCCTCAGACGATCGACGCCCCAGCCATGGAAACCGTGCAGATACCTGTTTTTGGCGGCGGCCCAGCGGCTGTACAGGTCCGGCGGAAGGACTTGTTGCAACGTTTTGCCGTCCGGAAGTTCTTTCGCCTGTTCCAGGGCTTCGAGATCGGGCCCTCCCGAAGATCCGCCCATGTACAGGGAATAGCCCGGCAGCTCGAGCACTTGCTGCGAGTGGGCGATCAAGTGATCGACTTTGGTCGAGTCCCACTGGATCTGCTTCGGCAGAGGAGAGGTGATGCCGAGCACCCACATCACGTGGCCGTTCTTGCTGATCTTCCATAGCGCCGGACCCGGCACGACGCCTCTGACCAACACCGGCGCCAGGGTCACCGCGTTTTTCGGCGGAGGCGAGGGAGATGTCGTTTGGGCGAACGCGCTGAGGCAACCATACGCGAAAAGTGCCGCGGCGACGGTTCGGAGTGCGTGTGCCATTTGCACGGGGACTCCTCCGGTAGCAGGCTCGGGCGGTCACATCAGCGGAGAGGTCGATGATAGCCGCGGCTCGGGATCAGACGTGGGAGCGTGCCTGTGCCCCACGCGACGGGCTGGGTTGGACGGCTGCGCCCGTACGGCGTCAGCCCTGTCGCGCGCGAGGGTTTGCGTCTGCGGCGACATCGTCGAAACGGTCGAGTCGCGCCAGCCTTTCGAAACGCGCGAACACGCCGTCCATGATGCGGTTGCGGTGCCGGTACCACAACGCATTCGCGTGCAGCGTGCTGCCGAGGCGCAGCTTCTCGCGGTGCAGGCCCTGGCCGCTTTCGTACACCCCGATCCCTTCGGCGATGCAGAACCGGATGTTCTCGAGCCAGCTCACGTGGTAAAGGTTGTAGCGGTCCATTACCGCGTAATCCATGCCGAGGAACTTGTCGAGCAGGCGTCCGGCGTCGCGCAGCACGAGGTTGAACGCGACCAGCCGCTCGCCTTCGGAGTAGGTGACGCAGAACGCGCGGCCAGGCATGCCGCGGAGCACGTTTTCGAAATATTGAGGCGTCAATTCCTCGAACGACAGTTCCGCGTGTGTGAAGGTTTCGCGGTACAGGCGCTGCACGTCGTCGCGGATGCCGTCCAGATCCGTGCGCCATTCGATGCGCAGCGCCGAACCCTCACGACGCTTGCGGCGCAAGTCCTTGCGGGTGGATGAGCCCAGCGATTCGAGATAGCCGTCCACGTCTCGCCAGCGGATGTCCAGCGTCGCGCCCGGCAAACCGGGCAGGGCGCGCAGGCCGTGGCGCGGGCACGCCTGCTGCCAGAGGGATTCCTCCAGCGGCGCGTCCTTCACCGCGAGCATGCCGAATTTTTCGCGAGCGGCGACGGTTTCCATGTACGCGAGGATCGCATCCAGCCATGCCGCGCGCTGCTCCGTGCTGGATTCGGGCGCGTAGCCCACGCGGCAGCGCTCGGAGACCGGCGAGCCCAGCGACAGCATCGGGATGCGCAGCAGACGCGGGAAAACCTTCGCGAGCGCCTCCGTCGCGCGGCGAAGGCCGCCCTGCACGGTGGTGTCGAGGCGGTAATCGGTGACGAAGGCGGGTACGGCAGCAAGCAGTCGGTCGCCGTCGCGCACAGCGAAATATGCGTAACGGAAGCCCTCGATGCCCGCCTGTTCGATGGCGCGCAGGTAGGCGTGATCTTCGAGTTCGTGCGGGAACAGGCGGCCCCATTCAGCCGGCGCGAACGCGTCGATGGATGGATGGACGGTGGTCTCGATCATGCGGCGGCAGCCGCGTCGGAGCAGGCATCGAACAGGGTCCGCGCCAGCTCGCGGTCGGTGTGGCCGTTTTCCGCGATCCGCTGCCGGTCCGCTTCGCGCGCCGGCTGGTCCATCCGCGCTTCGATGCGCTTCAACCAGTTCCCGTGCCGCGGCGGCGAATATTCGCCGCAGATGTCGGCGCCCAGCAACCGTTTGCGCTGTCCCGCCGCGCGCAGCATCGCGAGCAGGGTCGCCAGCGGCATCTGGCCCTGATCCCAGTTGGTCAGTGCTTCGCGCTCGGGCAGCACATCCTTGTCGATGGTGATCCAGATCGCTTCCGTCGGAATGGCGTCGAACACCAGTTCGATGGCGTCGTCCAATGGCCGTTCGGCGAGATTTTGCCAATGGATGTGGCCGTCCCGCCGTGCGTGCCCCGGTCCATCGGCAATGCGGCGATGGACGCGCGATGGCGCGTGGCGCCACGGAAACAGCACCAGCCGTCCGGAATCCAGTGCAGGCAGATTGCCGCCCTTGCGGCCGGGATTGACCAGGTCGTCGCTGCACGGTCCCGCGGTGACCACGCGCTGCACGTTCGGCAGCGCCAACACGCGATTCACCCACGAGCCGCAGTGCCAGCGCGGCGCCAGCCGTACCCAGTCGGGGTGATTGTCGAAATGCAGCACCGTGAACGGCTCTGCGACACGCTCGATCAGCAGCGTCGCGAGGTGGTGGAAATCGCCTGAACCGAGAAACGTGATCGACGGTCGCGAATCCGCCGCCGCGGCGATGCGAGCGCGCGCCGCGTCGATGTTCCTGCGCCGGCTCCACAGCCGCAGCGACGGACCGAGATCGCGCAGGTCCACGGTCGTGATCGACGCCCACGGCACGATGGCGGCGAGGGCGGCGGCATCGACACTGCCGTCGGTGTCGAGGATGCGAAGGTGTGCGGGCATCGGCGCATTATCGCTGGTCCGGCGTGCGGACCCGCGCGGATCGTGCAGAGGCGGAGTGAACCCCGGGCAACGGTCATGCCTGCGGCAAGCCCGCTGAAAGGCAGTGCCGTCACACTACCGCAAGCCGTCGTAAAATACGCACCCGGGCCTGCCACGCCACGGCGGCCCCTTTCCGCCGCGTACGCTTTACATGAACACCGCCGCCAAACCTCGCCATCGATTTTTCGCCTACAGCGCGTGGGACACGGTTCCCGCGCTGATGATCCTGGGCCACTGCGCCTTCCTCGCCTGGCTGTTCTTCGGCTTCCACCACACGCCGTGGTGGCTGTGGATCCCGTGCGCGTTCATTTATTCGATCAGCATTTCCTGGTCGATCAACGGCCCCAGCCACAGCTTCATCCACAACGAGTTCTTCAAGTGGGGCTGGCTGAACCGCGTATTCAGTTTCCTGTTGTCGCTCGTCGACGGCTTCAGCCAGGAGTGGTACCGCAGCGTTCACCTGCGCCACCACGTCGGCAACATGGATCGCGTGGGCAAGAATGGCACCACCATCGACCCGATTTCCATTTACCGCCACGGCAAGGACGGCAAGCCGGAGAACGTTTGGGCGTACACCTTCCTGTCGTTTTTCCGCGACGACATCGGCGAGTGCTACACGCGCCTCAAGGAAAAGCATCCCGAACGCGCGCGCTGGGTGCGGGTCGAGATGGTGACGTTCCTCGCCGTGTACCTCGCATGCCTGATCTACGACTGGCGCGCGTTCCTGTGCCTGGTGCCGTTCTACTACCTCGGCCAATCGCTGTCGTCGTTGAACGGCTATTACGAGCACCTGAAGGGCAATCCCGACGAGCCGATCGCGTGGGGCGTTTCGACCTACAACAAGTTCTACAACTGGATCTGGCTGTACAACGGCTTCCACGCCGAGCACCACTATCGTCCCAAGGTGCACTGGACGAAGATGGTGGCGCTGCGCGATTCCATCCGCGAAGAGCAACGTGCAAAAGGCGTGCACGTGATGCATTGGTGCCACGCGCTCGGCTTCATGGATCGCCAGCCGGCCGCGCATACGCGGGTCGAGCCAAGCCACGCGAACGCTTGAACGGCGGCTGCCGCAGCGCGCCGCTTGATCAGAGGTGCGTGAACGCGCCGAGCGGGTCGTGGGCGCGCGCGACGCTGACGATGAACAGGAACACCACGAGCGCCGCCGCGAAGCAGGTCGCGCGGATCGCGCGGGTGCGTCCGCGCCGCAGCGCGAACACGCCCAGCACGATGTAGACGACGAGCAGGATCACCTTGACGGTGAGCCACGCCTGCACGAACGGGTACTGGTGGATGATGATGGTCAACGCGATGCCTGCGGCCAGGAACAGCGAGTCGATCACGACCGAAATGCGCCTCAGCGCGACATGATTGGCGGCGCGAAGTCCGGCCAGCATCATGCAGCCGCGCGTGAAGAACAGGCTGCCGGACGCGATCACGCAGCCGATGTGCGTCCACAGGATTTGCAGGTACCAGGCGGCCATGTCACCTCATCAGAGCACGTGATCGGCCGGTGTTCGCGGCGATGGGGTCGTGCACTCTGCGCACGTTGGCGGCCTGAAACAAACAATCGTGGGCGGAGCGCACGCTACGCACCTTGAAGGACGTCAGGAGCGATGGTCGGAGCGGCTCTTGTGGAAAGTCAGGACAGGAAGTCCGTTCTGATCTCCACGGAGCCGGGCCACGGCCGGTTGCTGGAACCTGCATGACGCCGCGATCAGGGACGATCGCATGAATACCGCGCCAACTCGCGCAGGCGCGGCGGGTCCAGAAGCTCGACATTGCGGCCGTCGATCGCGATCAGTTTTTGTTCGCGGAAGCGGCCCAGCACGCGGCTGACCGTTTCGGCCGCCAGCCGCAGATAGTTTGCGATATCGGCACGCGCCATGCTGAGCCGAAACCGGGTGCCGGACAATCCGCGGGCCGCGTAGCGGTCACCGAGGTCGACCAGGAACGCTGCCATGCGCTCGTCCGCCGAATGATCCCCGGCGAGCAGCGCCGCTGAACCAAGCTCCTTGCTGAGCAGACGGAACAGGTGCTGCTGGATCCTGGGCTGGCGCGCCGCGAGCGCGCTCATCGCCGGGAACGAGAACCGGCAGCATTCGGTGGTTTCCAGCG
>JAJPJT010000011.1 GCA_021324095.1 Gammaproteobacteria bacterium | reverse complement strand
GATCGCGTCGCAGGGGTAGTGTTCGGGGTAGATTGCGTCGAGGCCCACCAGCTCGCCGGGCAGGTAAAAGCCCAGCACCTGTTCGCGGCCGTCGGCATCGACCATGGTGGTCTTGATCATGCCGGCTCGCACGGCGAACAGCGCACGGAACGGATCGCCCGAGCGGAACACGCGCTGGCCCGGCTCGAACGGCCCGACGTGTTCGACGAGGCAGTGCAGGTCGTCGAGTTCGGGCTTGCCGTACCCGGCCACGGCGCACGCTTCCGCGAACGCGCAGCTCGAACAGAAGTGCCCGGTGTCGCCGTCGTTCGCCGGGAGACCCGTGGTGCGCGGCAGCGCCACGCCTGCGGATGATTGTGGTGAGCGCGATTCCATCATGTGTCTGGCGGTGAACGGTGGGCACCCTGCCAGCGTGCGGATAAGTTTAACGCCGACTCCGTCTCCCGCTTCAGGCGGCCGGCTCGATCGTCTGTTCTATGGATCCGAAAATCGAATTGCCATCGACGTCATGCATGTCGATCTTGACACTGTCGCCGAATTTCAGGAACGGCGTCATGGCCTCGCCGTCGCGCAGCTTCTCGACCGTGCGCTGTTCGGCGAGGCAGGAAGCGCCGCGTGAGGTGTCCTGGTTCGCGATCGTGCCCGAACCCACGAGGGTGCCGGCCACGAGCGGACGCGTCTTGGCCGCGTGGGCGATCAACTGCGCGAAATTGAATTGCATGTCTTCGCCGGCCTCGGCCTCGCCGAACCATTGGCCGTTGATCCAGGTGCGCATCGGCAGGTGCACCTTGTCGTGCCGCCAGGCGTCGCGCAGCTCATCCGGCGTCGCGAGTACCGGCGACAGCGCCGAACGCGGCTTCGATTGAAGGAACCCGAAGCCCTTCGCAAGTTCGGCAGGGATGAGGTTCCGCAGCGACACGTCGTTGACCAGTCCGATGAGCCGGATGTGGTGCGATGCATGCTCGGGGGTCACGCCCATCGGCACGTCGTCGGTGACCACCACCACTTCGGCTTCGAGGTCGATGCCGTAATCCTCGCTGGGCACGCGCACCGGATCGCGGGGCCCGAGAAACCCCGCGCTGGTGGCCTGATACATCAGCGGATCGGTATAGAACGTTTCCGGCACGGTCGCGCCACGCGCCTTGCGCACGCGCTCGACGTGCGGAAGGTAGGCCGAACCGTCCACGAATTCGTACGCGCGCGGCAGCGGCGCGGCCAGCGCCCTGAAGTCCAGATCGAAAGCGTATTCCACCGCCTTGTGGCGGTGCAGGCACAGGGCGTCGTACAACTTGTGCAGGCGGGGCGCGGCAAGGTGCCAGTCGTCGAGTGCCTGCTGCAACGTGGACGCGATGCCGTGCGCGCGCACGCCGTGCGCGAGATCGCGGCTGACGACGATCAGCGTGCCATCCCTGCCGCCTTCCTTGAGGGTCGCGAGTTTCATGCCTGGTCCTTTGCGTTCAGCGTCGCGTTGGATCGAAGTGCTTCTGCAAATCCTGCCAGCATGACTGGTAGTCGCGCTGGCGCTGCGGCGCGTCGAGCGCCTGCCGGGTCGGGTGGATCACGAAGCGCGTCTCGAACATGAAAGCCATGGTATCGACGACGTGCTGCGGTTTGGCGGTGTCCGCCGCGAGTGCCTTGGCGTAACTCGCGGCGTCCGGACCATGCCCGCTCATGCAGTTGTGCAGGCTGGCGCCGCCCGGCACGAAGCCGCCGCCCGCGCTGGCGTCTTTTGCATCGTATTCGCCATGAACCAGTCCCATGAACTCGCTGGCGATGTTGCGGTGGAACCATGGCGGGCGGAAGGTGTGCTCGGCCACCAGCCAGCGCGGCGGGAAAATCGCGAGGTCCATGTTCGCGGTGCCGGGCGAGTCCGAAGGCGAGGTCAGCACCGTGAAGATCGACGGGTCGGGATGGTCGTAGCTGATCGAACCGATGGTGTTGAACCGGCGCAGGTCGTAGCGGTAGGGAGCGTGCGTGCCGTGCCACGCCACGACGTCCAGCGGCGAGTGGTCGATCGGCGCGCGCCACAGCTTGCCCTGGAACTTCGCGACCAGTTCGAAATCGCCTTCGAGGTCTTCGTAAGCCGCGACGGGTGCCTCGAAGTCGCGCGTGTTGGCCAGGCAGTTGGAACCGATGGGGCCGAGTTCAGGCAGGCGCAGGGGTGCGCCAAAGTTCTCGCACACGTAACCGCGCGCGCTGCCGTCCGGGAGTTCGACCCGGAAGCGCACGCCTCGCGGGATCAGCGCGATCTGCTGTGGCTCGATTTCGAGCAGCCCGAGTTCGGTCGCGATGGCAAGCCGTCCCTGCTGCGGCACGATCAGCAATTCGCCGTCGGCGTCGTAGAAGAAGCGTCCCTGCATCGGCCGGTTGCAGGCGTACAAATGGATGCCGACGCCGAGCTGGGTTGCAGCCGAACCGTTGCCCGCCATCGTGAACAGGCCATCCACGAAGTCGGTCGGCGCGGCCGGCTGCGGGAACGGGCTCCAGCGCATCTGGTCCGGCGGCGTCGGCACCTCGTCGAAGCGGTTGTGGAACGCGGCTTGTTCGAACGGCGCGAAGCCACCGTGCAATGCGGCCGGACGAATCCGGTAGAGCCAGCTCCGGCGATTGGCATGGCGCGGTGCGGTGAACGCGGTGCCCGAAAACTGTTCCGCATACAAACCGTACGGCACCTTCTGCGGGGAGTTCTGCCCGACCGGCAGCGCGCCGTCCAGCGCCTCGCTCGAATGTTCGTTGCCGAAGCCGGGTTGGTAATTCAGCGACATGTTGTGGCCTCAAGAGCTTTGACACGGACAAAAGCGGATAAAGGCTGGTCGAAAGCAAGCGATCGTGCCAGAGAGTCCGGCACCGAGCGCGATCAAGGCGCACAAGTGCCGGATCAAATCACCAATGCCAAGCCTCGGCTTTGCTCGCTTTTAATCTGCTCTGATCCGATTTGATCCGTGTCGAAATGCTTTACAGCACGCCACGCTTCATCTGATCACGCTCGATTGATTCGAACAGCGCGGTGAAGTTGCCCTCGCCGAAGCCCTCGTTGCCCTTGCGCTGGATGATCTCGAAGAAGATCGGGCCGATGCAGTTCTGCGTGAAGATCTGCAGCAGCAGTTTCTTTTTCGTTTCCATGTCGGCATCGATGAGGATCTTGTTCTTCGCGAGACGAGGCACGTCTTCGCCGTGGTTCGGCACGCGCACGTCGATCACCTCGAAGTAGGTATCGGGCGTGTCGAGGAATTCGACGCCGGCCGCGCGCATCTTCTCGACGGTGTCGTAGATGGTGTCGGTGAACAGCGCGATGTGCTGGATGCCCTCGCCTTTGTACTCGTCGAGATACTCGTTGATCTGCGACTTCGGATCGCTCGATTCGTTGAGCGGAATCCGCACCATGCCGTCCGGTGCGGTCATCGCCTTGGAAACGAGACCGGTCTTGGCGCCCTTGATGTCGAAATACTTGATCTCGCGGAAGTTGAACAGGCGCTCGTAGTAATCCGCCCACTTCGCCATTTCGCCGTAACGCACGTTATGGGTGAGATGGTCGATGAACGTGAGGCCGAAACCCTTCGGGTTGCGCTGGCTTTCCGGCACCAGCCATTCGTAGTCGTCGAACATCGATCCCCGGTCGCCGTAACGGTCGACGAGGTACAGCATGCAGCCGCCGATGCCCTCGATCACCGGCGCGTCGACTGCGCGGGTGTCTGCCTTGTGCGAAATTTCCTTCGCGCCGTTCTTCAACGTGGCCTTGAGCACCTCGGATGCCGGGAGCGAAAACCGGATCGCGAAGCCGCAGGCGCAAGGCCCATGCTTTTCAGTGAAGTCGGCAGCAAACGAATCCGGTTGCTCGTTGACAAGCAGGTTGCAATCACCCTGGCGGTACAGCGTGATGGCTTTGCTCTTGTGCTTGGCGACAGCGGTAAAGCCCAGGCGCCTGAACAGGTCATGCAGCAGCACCGGATCGGGTGCGGCGAATTCGACGAACTCGAAACCGTCCACCCCCATCGGATTGGCAAACGTGGTTGGCCGCATGCCGGTGTTCGGTTGTGCGCTCATGGCATTCTCCGCATTGACAATCTCGGAACCGCCATTGTAACGCGCGCGCCAATCCGCATCGCCGGCATGGCGATTCGCCGTGCATGGGAGGGGTGTGTTCTGGATCCGGTGTCAACGGCCATCCCTGGCCTGCACGTGAGTACATCCCGTACTCATTTGATGCCATGCATGAGTCTGTTGACCAGCGGCGAGATCAACAGCAACAGCACGCCCGCGCCCAGCAACAGCCAGAAGCCGAACGTGAAGCCCGACAGTGCCGACGCCGCGGTCATGCCGCCGGTACCGGCGATGCGGCTCGCGAACAGGCCCGAGAGGTTGCCGCCGACCGCCAGCGAAAGGAACCAGCCGCCCATCGCGAAGCCCACCAGCCGCGTCGGTGCGAGCTTGGTGACCATCGACAGTCCGATC
The DNA here is from genome assembly GCA_021324095.1 of Gammaproteobacteria bacterium. Taxonomy (GTDB): domain Bacteria; phylum Pseudomonadota; class Gammaproteobacteria; order Xanthomonadales; family Rhodanobacteraceae; genus 66-474. Next base: position 14,311 of record JAJPJT010000011.1, on the reverse strand, counting down.
GGCGAGAGGCACAGTTCGCCGAGCGTCTGCATCACGTAGGTGAGCACCAGCGGCCAGAACGGGATCAGTCCGTTCGCGCCGAGCAGTTTCGACAGGGCGAACATCAGCACCAGAAACCCGAGGCTGTTGAACAGCAGTCCGATGCCGAACTTGCGCGGGATCGATGGTTCCATCCGGTGCCGGTCCAGTCCCGCCCAGACCAGCGTCACCAGCGGCGCGAACACGATGATCGCGAGCGGACTCACCGACTGGAACCAGCCGACCGGGAAAATCCAGCCGCCCGGCATGTGGCGGTCCACGATGTTTTCGGCGAGGAAATTGAAGGAGGTGCCGAGCTGGTAATAGAACATCCAGAACAGCACGTTGAACGCGAAGATGATCAGCATCGCGATCACCCGGTGCACCTGGACGCGGTCGTTGCGCGCGGCTTCGACCAGCAGCATCGCCGCGACGATCACGAACAGGATTCCGAGCAGCCATTGCAGCCCATCGGCGCCGAGCCTCGAAAGCAGCACGTACACGATCGGCACCGCGACGATGATGCCCAGCAGTACCCATGCGACACGTGATAACTCTGCCGCGCCCGGCGCGGGGCGTCCCACGTGCTTCAACTGGCGGCGCCCGAACCAGAACCACAGCAGGCTGATCACCATGCCGACGCCGGCGGCGAGAAACACGAGGCGGAAGTTCTGCTGCATCGGCGTCGCGGTGAAATGCGCCGCCAGCCAGCCGGTCAGCAGCGGTGCCGCCAGCGCGCCCGCGTTGATGCCCATGTAGAACAGCGTGAAGCCGCGGTCGCGGCGGGGATCGTCGCGGCCGTACAACTGCCCGACCATCGTCGAGATGTTGGGTTTGAACAATCCGTCGCCGACGATCACCAGTGCGAGGCCCAGGATCAACATGGTGCGACTCGGCAACATCAGCACGAACAGGCCCGCCGCCATCACCAGCGCGCCGAGCAGGATCGTGCGCTGATAACCGATGACCTTGTCCGCGACCCAGCCGCCGAAAATCCCGGTGCCGTAGATCAGTGCGGTGTACGCGCCGAAGATGCCGCTGGCCCATGCCTGCCCGGATGCGCTGCCGTGGTAGAACTGCTGCACGATGTACAGCGCCAGCGCCCAGCTCACGCTGTAGAACGCGAAGCGTTCCCAGAACTCGGTCATGAAGAGCATCCACAGCGGTTTCGGATGCCCGAGCCGTTGCGGAAAATCCGGCGTGTCCGGCAATGTGGCGTTGTCGATGGCTTCGATCATGGATTGCCCTTGCGAAGTCGGTGCAACGTGTGTCAACCGGAACGGATCTGCGTGCGCACTTCCAGCAGTTCGGGGAAGAAGGTGAGGTCCAGAGCCTTTTTCAGGAACCCGACGCCCGACGACCCGCCGGTGCCGGGGCGCTGGCCGATGATGCGCTCGACCGCCTTCATGTGGCGGAAACGCCAGAGCTGGAAATTTTCCTCGACGTCCACCAGCGTCTCGCACAGGTGGTATTCGGGCCAGAATTTTTCCGGCGCCTCGTAGATTCGCTGGAACACCGGCAGCAACGATTCTTCGCGCTTCCAGCCCGCGCGCACATCGCGATCGAGGATCGCTTTTGGAACCGCGTGCCCTCGCCGCGCAAGCCAGCGCAGCGCCGCGTCGTACAGGCTCGGCGAATCGAGCGCCGTGCGCAGGGTCGCCTGCGCGGTTTCGTCGTGCGCAAACACGTCCAGCATGTCTGCGTGCTTGTTGCCCAGCAGGAATTCGATCGTTCGGTATTGCAACGACTGGAAACCCGAGGATGGGCCCAGGGAATCGCGGAACTTCAGGTACTCGTGCGGCGTCATGGTTTCCAGCACGGCCCATTCGTTGAAGAGCTGGTCCTGGATGCGCTTGACGCGCGCGAGTTTCTTCAGCGCCTGGTCGGCACGGTCGGCGTCGAGATCCGCGATCGTCGCGCGCAGCTCGTGGATCATCAGCTTCAACCACAACTCGGCGACGTGATGCTGCACGATGAACAGCAGCTCGTCGTGATACTCGGGATCGGACACCGGCCGTTGCGCCGACAGCAACGTGTCGAGTCGCAGGTAACTCGCGTAGGTCATGCGCCCTGAAAGGTCGCGCTGAATGCCGGCTTCGAGTTCGCGCCGGTTGGTGTCGGTCATGGGTATCGGATGCCTTGTTCGAAGCCGCTGTCGTGAAAAGTCGGGACAGGAAGTCCGTTCTGGTCTTGACGACTTACGGTGATGCGGAGAACACGCAAGTTTACCGAAGCGGCGATCAGGGATGATCGCATCAAAAATGAGAAGTCAGGCCATGGAAGGCCGTGGTGGTCTCCATGACCCAGAGGTGTTTGTCTGGATCGTGGAGTTTAACGAAGCGGCGATCATGGGCGATCGCACAGCTATGTTGTTGCATCGCAACATGCGCGGGCGTACTGCAGAGGGCTGTGGGCCACGCGAAGCGCATGCGATAATGGGCGGCCCGTTCGCGTGAACCATCGTCACTTCGAACGGTCCGACACGCCGCGTGGCTGCGCATCCGCAGCTTCGCATCCCTGCATTCGTTTCCGGGAGCAGCCCGTGCCCATCGCCGCCAAGTTTGAAATCGAATACCTGCAGTACCTCGACCCCGAGGGCAAGCAGGTCAGGAAGGACCTGCCCGACTTCGCGCAGGACATCGATCAAATGGTCGAGCTGTACAAGCTGATGGTGTCCACGCGCGTGTTCGACACCAAATCGATCGCGCTGCAGCGCACCGGCAAGCTCGGCACCTATGCCTCGTGCCTTGGACATGAAGCGACGCACGTGGGCATCGGCAGTTCGCTGAAACCGGAAGACGTGCTGGCGCCGAGCTACCGCGAGTACGGCGCGCAGTTGTATCGCGGCGTGCGCCCGCGCGACGTGTACATGTACTGGGGCGGCGACGAGCGCGGCAACGATTACCAGAACGAACCCGCGAAACACGATTTCGCGTGGTCGGTGCCGATCGGCACGCAGTGCCTGCACGCGGCAGGTTCCGCGCTGGCGTTCAAGATCCGCAAGGAGAAGCGCGTTGCGGTGTGCACCATCGGCGACGGCGGATCGTCCAAGGCCGACTTCTACGGCGCGATCAACGTCGCCGGTGCGCGCGACCTGCCGCTGGTCGCGGCGATCGTCAACAACCAGTGGGCGATCTCGGTGCCGCGCAAGATCCAGTCCGGTGCCAGGACGCTGGCGCAGAAGGGCATCGCCGCAGGATTGTTCTGCATCCAGGTCGACGGCAACGACATCATCGCGGTCAAGAAGGCGATGACCGACGCGATCGAGCGCGCGCGCGCCGGCAAGGGCGGCAGCGTGGTCGAATGCGTCACGTATCGTCTGGGCGATCACACGACGGCCGACGACGCACGCCGCTATCGCGGCAAGGAAGAAGTCGCGGACGCATGGACCAAGGATCCGGTGAAGCGCCTGCGCACATGGCTGGAAGCGAAGAAGGCCTGGAACAAGAAGAAGGAAGACAAGTTGCAGGCCGAGTGCGACGAGTGGATGGACAACGAAGTGAACGCCTACCTCGAGACCAGGACGCAGCCGGTCACCGCGATGTTCGATTACACCTTCGCCGAATTGCCGGCCGACCTCGCGAAGCAGCGCGACGAAGCGGTCGCGCTGGAACAGGGGAGCCACTGAGATGGCGGCGATTACCCTGATCGAAGGTGTCACCCAGGCGCTCGCGTATGAAATGAAGCATGACCCATCGGTGGTCGTGCTGGGCGAGGATGTCGGCGTGAACGGCGGCGTGTTCCGCGCCACCGTGGGCCTGCAGGAAAAATTCGGTGACCTGCGCGTGTTCGACACGCCGCTGGATGAAACCACCATCGCCGGCGTCACGGTCGGTCTCGCCGCGCAAGGCATGAAGCCCGTGTGCGAGGCGCAGTTCGAAGGCTTCATCTATCCGATGATGGAACAGATCTGCTGCCACGCCGCGCGCATGCGCAACCGCACGCGCGGGCGCATCACGTGTCCGGCGGTGTTCCGCGCGCCGTGGGGCGGCGGCATCCACGCGCCCGAGCACCATTCCGAAGCCAACGAACACCTGTTCGCCAACGTGCCGGGCTTGCGCGTGGTGCTGCCGTCATCGCCGGCGCGCGCCTACGGCTTGTTGCTGGCGGCGATCCGCGATCCCGACCCGGTGGTGTTCTTCGAACCGAAGCGCATCTACCGCCAGTACAAGGAAGACGTCCCGGATGATGGCGAGGCGCTGCCGCTGGACGTGTGCTTCGTGCTGCGCGACGGCACCGACATCACGCTGGTGACGTGGGGCGCCGAGGTGAAGGAAACGCTGGAAGCCGCCGACGCGCTGGCGAAGGAAGGCATCAGCGCCGAGGTGATCGACGTCGCGACCCTGACGCCGCTCGACTTCGACACCATCGCCGAGTCGGTGCAGAAGACCGGCCGCTGCGTGATCGTGCAGGAAGCGCCGAAAACCGCCGGCTTCGGCGCCGAGATTGCCGTGCGCGTCGCCGAGGAGTGCATTTACGATTTGCTCGCGCCGGTTGCGCGCGTCAGCGGCTGGGACGTGCACACGCCGCTGTACCGTCTCGAAATGAAACAGTTGCCCAGCACCGCGCGCATCGTGGATGCGGCGAAGCGGGTGCTGGCGGCGTCATAATCGGACTCGGAAAAAACCGTCGTCATTCCGGGGCCGCCGCAGCTTCACCGCGGCGGAACCCGGAATCCATTTTGATGTTGCTTTGTCATGAACAAAAATGGATCCCGGCTTTCGCCGGGATGACGAGCAAAAGCGAAGCTTCAGCCCGACACGGAATCGAAATCATGGCCGACAACAAGACATTCCATCTCCCCGACCTCGGCGAAGGTTTGCCCGATGCCACCATCGTCGAATGGCTGGTGAAGGAAGGCGACAGCATCAGGCTGGACGCGCCGCTGGTGTCGATGGAAACCGCGAAGGCCGTGGTGGAAGTGCCGTCGCCGTACACCGGCAAGGTGCTGAAGTTCCACGGCGCGGCGGGCGACGTCATCAACACCGGCGCGCCGCTGGCCGAATTCGAACTCGATCCCAAGGCCAAGCAGCGTGCCGAGAATGCTGCAGGTGGCCACCATGCGCCCGCGCCGCCGGCGCAAGCCGTGAAAGGAGCCGGTGCGCCCGCGCCGGACGATCACGGCAAGGTCATAGCCTCCGACGAAGGCGGCGAAGTTTCCGCGCAAGCATCTCCCCCACCCGGCGCTACGCGCCCGGCGCTTGGCGCCGCCTCCCCCGCGAGCGGGGGAGGGAGAACAGCGGATCGCGAGGACGAAGGCACCGTGGTCGGTGCGGTATCGAGCAGCAACGAAGTGCGCACGGAACAGGCGGGCAGCATCGGCGGTGTGAAGGCTATGCCGGCGGTGCGCGCAATGGCGCGGAAGTTGAAGGTCGACCTTGCGCGCGTCCAGGCGACGGGTGCGGGCGGCGTGGTCACGATGCAGGACGTCAAGAATGCTGCGGCGGCGGGTACCGCTTCGCTCCCCTCTTCCACCGGGAGAGGCGGAGCGGAGCGAACGCGCGCGGTAGCGCGAGGGGGTGAGGGTTCGGCGAGGGTCGTACCCTCACCCGGCGCTGCGCGCCATCCTCTCCCGGCGGGAGAGGGGACCAGAAGCACCCTGTCCCAATCCGGCAAGCCGATGCGCACGACGCCGCCTTCGGTCAGCGCTACCGGCCAGCCGGAACAGCTGAAGGGCGTGCGCCGCAACATGGCACGCGTGATGGCCGACGCGCACTCACAAGTGGTGCCGACCACGCTGGTGGACGACGCGGACCTGCACCAGTGGCTCGGCAAGCAGGACATCACGGTTCGGCTGATCCGCGCGATCGTCGCAGCGTGCAAGGCCGTGCCGGCCCTGAACGCATGGTTCGACGGCAAGAATCTTTCCGTCACCCGGCACCCGCATGTCGATCTCGGCATCGCGGTGGACACCGAGGACGGCTTGTTCGTGCCCGCGCTGCGGAATGCCGACATGCTGGATGCGCGCGGACTGCGCGAAGGCATCAACCGCCTGCGCGCGCAGGTCGAGGACCGCTCGATTCCTGCGTCGGAGCTCACCGGCTACACCATCAGCCTGTCCAACTTCGGCATGTTCGCCGGACGCTACGGCACGGTCGTGGTGGTGCCGCCGTGCGTGGCCATCGTCGGCGCGGGCAAGCTCTCGCATGACGTGGTCGCGGTGATGGGCGGCATCGAGGTTCATCGTCGCCTGCCGATCTCGCTGACGTTCGACCATCGCGCGGCGACCGGTGGCGAGGCCGCGCGGTTCCTGAAGGTCGTGCTGGACGATCTGGCACTTCCGCAGTAGGAGCCTGCGTGCAGGCGACCACAGTGGCGCTGCGCCAATGCGGGGCAACGTGACAAGTTGGCGCGCGGGCTACTGCGCTGGCGCTGAGCGGTGGCGCGGTAGCCAGTGCCACAGCAGGCCTGCCAGCAGCACCAGATTGAATCCTGCATAGGCGGCCAGCGGCGCGGCGACCTGTTTCCAGATGCGGCCCGCGTGTCCCAGTGCCGCGTGGTAGCCCAGCGCGGTGCAGGCGATCGTGACGACCACGGCCGCGCCCAGCACCGCTGCATCGAAGCGCGCGGGCACGCCGTTCGCGGCCCGGCGCCGCACGTACAGCCAGTACAGCCAGCCCAGCACCGCGAGCCACGGGCCGATCAGCAGCAGCGCGATGAACTGCGCCATCGCTCAATCCTCCGTGCTGCGCAGCGAGGTCAGTGCAGCGCGGGTGAGTTCGATCGCGGCATCCCGCTCATTCAATTCGGTGAAATCCGCGCTGGTTGCCAGCGCCGCGCCGTCGTGCATGAAGGCGAATCGTGTGGCGTCGAGCGGTACCAGCGATTTGTCGGCACCTTCGGCTGCCAGGGCCTGCGAAGCCTGTGCCGCCATGCGGGGATCGGCGAATGCACGCGACAGCAAAAGCTCCTCGCCATCGGCGCCGACCAGGCGAAAGCGGAAACCGTCTGCGTCGCGGAAACTGACGATGCGCGCGCGTTTGCCCGCCTTCTTCGCGGACTTCGTCTTGACGTGCGATGCAGCCAGTGGGCCAAGCCCTACCGCGCGCCGCATGACCTCCAATCTTGGCCCCGCGATCGCGCGCGCCTTCCGCGCGCCCTCGCGCAATGCGTCCTCGATTTCGTCGGGATGCGCCATCAGCGCGTCGTAGCGTTCGCGCAGCGGCGCAAGTTCCGTGTCGATGCGCGCGAACAGTTGCTGCTTTGCGTCGCCCCAGGCCATGCCGTCTTCCAGCGCCTTGCGAAACGCGCCGCTGTCGGCCTCACCCGCGAACGCGCGATAGATCGCAAAGAGGCTGGAGGAATCGGGATCCTTCGGCTCGCCGGGCTCGCGCGAATCGGTGACGATCTTCATGATCGCCTCGCGCGTGGCTTTCGCACCGCCCTCGAACAGCGGGATGGTGTTGTCGTAACTCTTCGACATCTTGCGGCCATCGAGGCCGGGCAGCGTGGCGACGCTTTCCTCGATGGCCGCGTCCGGCAGCGTGAACGGCTCGCCGCTGCCACCCGCCGCGCGCCAGGCTTTGCCGTAGATATGGTTGAAGCGCTGGCCCACGTCGCGGGCCATTTCGATGTGCTGCACCTGGTCGCGCCCGACCGGCACCTTGTTTGCATTGAAAATCAGAATATCCGCGGCCATCAGCACCGGATACATGTACAGGCCGGCTGTGATCGCGGCGTCCGGATCTTCGCCCTTCGCGGTGTTCTGGTCGACCGCGGCCTTGTACGCGTGCGCGCGGTTGAGCAGGCCCTTGGCGATGACGCAGGTGAGGATCCACGTGAGTTCCGGGATTTCCGGGATATCGGATTGCCGGTACAGCGTGACGCGCGCGGGATCGAGCCCGCAGGCCAGCCACGTCGCCGCGATCTCCAGGCGCGAGCGCGCGATGCGCGCCGGATCGTCGCACTTGATCAGCGCGTGGTAGTCGGCGAGGAAATAGAACGCATCCACGCCCGCGTTGCGGCTGGCCGCGATCGCGGGCCGGATCGCGCCCACGTAATTGCCGAGGTGCGGCGTGCCGGTGGTGGTGATGCCGGTGAGGAAGCGGGTGTGCATGAGAGGTCTATTCGAAGCCGCTGTTGTGAAAAGGCAGGCCAGGGATGGCCGTTCTGGTGTCCATGATTCGAGAGGACTCGCTTATCGGAATCAACCAAACGCAGCGATCATGGATGATCGCAAAATTCACGATGCACCGCGTCGATCAGTACCGCAACGTGTTCGGGGTCGACGTCGGGCGTGATGCCGTGGCCGAGATTGAACACATGGCCTGGATGCGAGCCGAAATCGTCGAGCACGCGCCGCACTTCGCGGCGGATCACTTCCAGTGATGCCAGCAGCGTTGCGGGATCGAGGTTGCCTTGCAGCGCGGTGCGTCCGCCCACGCGTCGGCGCGCCTCGTCCAGCGTGATCGTCCAGTCCACGCCGAGCGCCGCGCAGCCGGTGTCGGCCAGCCCTTCGAGGCTGGCGTTCGCGCCTTTCGAGAAGAGGATCAGCGGCACGTCGCGCGCGTGTACATCGTTGCGCAACAGCGAAGTGATTTGCGCGAGGTAACGGACCGAGAATTCCTCGAACATCACAGGTGCCAGCATGCCGCCCCAACTGTCGAACACCATCAGCGCCTGCGCGCCAGCCGCGGCTTGCGCCGACAGACAGGCAGCGACCGCACGCGCGTTGATATCCAGCAGCCTGTGCATCCCGGCCGGTTCATCCAGCGCGAATGCCTTGACGCGTGCGAAATCTCGCGAACCCTCGCCTTCGATCATGTAGCACGCGAGCGTCCAGGGACTGCCCGCGAAACCGATCAGCGGGACACGTCCGCGCAACTCGCGGCGCACCAGTCGCACCGCGTCCGTCACATAGCGCAGCGATGTTTCGGGATCGGGCACGCCGAGTTTCGCGACGTCGGCATCGCCTCGCAGCGGGCGCTCGAATTTCGGCCCCTCGCCTTCGACGAAATGCAAACCGAGACCCATTGCGTCCGGTACGGTGAGGATGTCGGAAAAGAGGATCGCCGCGTCGAGTTCGAAGCGTTCGATCGGCTGCAGCGTCACTTCGCAGGCGAGTTCCGGCGTTTGCGCCAGCTTGAGGAAACTGCCCGCGCGTTCGCGTGTGGCGCGGTATTCGGGGAGATAACGCCCGGCTTGGCGCATGATCCACACGGGCGTCGCATCGACGGGCTCGCGGCGCAGCGCGCGCAGGAAGCGGTTGCTGCGATCGGATGCGTCAGCCATGCGGCGCGTCCACGCCCTGGGTGATCATCACCTTGAAACCGCGCTTCAGTTGCGCATCGCGGGCATGTTCAAAGGCAGCCAGCGCGGCATCCCGGTCGAGATAGACCTCGCGCTTCAGGGTCGCGCGTCCGCCCTCGGTGCCGGATTCGCGGTAGAGCGTCCATCCGCCGAGCAGGTCCTGTTCCAGCGCGATGCGGCAGTAGCGCGGCGCGCCGGCACCGGGCGGGGTTTGCATGTACAGATGCATGAAGACCCAACGAACACGGGGAACACGCATTGTAACGAGTGGGGGCGAGGGATGAGGGGCGAGGGAAGAGGAACGTGCCGCAGGCGCTTGCGCGTGCCGCGGCGGTCCGGTGTCTGGTTCGAAGCCCCCTCGCTACTCGCCCCTCGTCCCTTCAAGCACATGCATGACTGCGCGCTCGTCCACGCGTTCCACGACTTCGGCCCGCCCGATTCCGCGCCACAGGATCAGGCGCAGCCCGCCCGCGCGGTTCTTCTTGTCCAGCCGCATCCGCGCCAGCAGTGCATCCGGATCCAGTCCGGATGGCGGAGCGGTCGGCAATCCAAGGCGCTGCAGCAGCGCGTGCAGGCGCTCCGTATCCGCGTCGGTTGCGATGCCAAGCTGCGTCGAGAGCCGCGCCGCGAGCAGCATGCCGATCGCGACCGCTTCGCCGTGCAGCAGCGTGCCGTAACCGGCTTCGGCTTCGAGCGCATGTCCGAAGGTATGCCCGAAGTTGAGCAGTGCGCGTTCGCCGGCCTCCCGCTCGTCGCGTTCGACCACGCCGGCCTTGTAGCGGCAGCAACGCGCGATCGCGTGGGTCAGCGCATCGGGATCGCGCGCCAGCAAGGTGTCGGCATGACCTTCGAGCCACCCAAAAAAATCCGCGTCGCCGATGCACGCGGTCTTCACCACCTCGGCGAGTCCCGCGCGCAGTTCGCGATCCGGCAGCGTCGCAAGCGTCTCGAGGTCGGCGACGACCGCACGCGGTTGATGGAACGCGCCGATCAGGTTCTTGCCGGCGGGATGATCGACGCCGGTCTTGCCCCCGACGGACGAGTCCACCATCGCCAGCAGGGTGGTCGGGAATTGCACGAAGTCGATGCCGCGCATCCAGCACGCGGCGGCGAAGCCCGCGATGTCGCCCACCACGCCGCCACCCAGCGCCAGCACGCAGGCGTCGCGGGTCGCGCCGAATTGCGCCAGCGCATCGAGCACACGTGCGGCGGCGTCGAGATTCTTGTTCGCTTCGCCGGCCGGCAGCAGCAGGGTTTCGATGCGCAATGCCTGGGTGCCGTCCACGGACAAAACTTCGCACAGCCGCTGTGCGTAGAGCGGCGCGACATTGTCGTCGCTGACGATCAGCACGTGGCTGCCGCGTATCGCTTCACGCCAGGATTGCGCATCGTCGAGCAGGCCGGCTCCGATCCGGATCGGATAGCGGCGCGCGCCCAGCCCGACTTCGATGGTCGTGGTCATGCAGTGGTCCTGGACGCGGGCACACGTTGCCAGTGCCGATCGAGCAGGGCCGCGATGCGCGCTGCGGCGTGCTGGCAGGATTCCCCGGCGCTGGTGACCGCGAGGTCGGCGAGTTCGCGATAGAGCGGATCGCGCTCGCGCGCCAGTTGCTCCAGGCGTGCGCGCCGATCGGGTGCGTCGAGGAGCGGACGCTGGCGATCGCGCTCGAGGCGCGTCAGTTGTTGTTCAATCGAGGTTTCCAGCCACAGCACGAAACCGTGTTCGTGCAGCAACGCGCGATTTTGCGGCATCAGCACCGCACCACCACCGGTTGCGAGGACGATCCCGTCACGCTGGGCGAGTTCAGCAAGAAGCTCGGATTCGCGACGGCGAAAACCCGATTCTCCCTCGATCTCGAAAATGGTCGCCACGCTCGCGCCGGTGCGCTCCTCGACCGCGGCATCGAGGTCGATGCACGGCATCCCGAAATGCCGCGCGAGGCGACGCCCGATGGTGGATTTGCCGGCGCCCATCGGGCCAATCAGGAACAGGTTGCGCGACGGATTCATGGGTGACGAATGCGCTGCCTTGCCGGTGGGAAGCGGAAGAGCATTTGACAAGGATCAAAGCGGATAGAGGCGGATCAAAAGCAAAAGCAGAAGTGTGTTGGACACGAATCAAATCGGATCAAAACGGATCAGAAGCAAAACGTGGCTTCATGCGGTGCGTGTCGCGGAACGCTTGACTGCGCTACCGAATGCGAAGCATTCACTGGTGCGAAGGCTTGCAAATTCCGCTTTTGCTTGACCGGCTCTTATCCGCGTAAATCCGTGTCAAAAGTGTTGTTGCTTTGCTGATCGGGACTTACAGCGCCTCCAGCCAGCCCCACTTGTCCTCGGTGCGTCCGTCGAACAATCCGAAGAAGAGATCCTGGATCCGGCGGGTGACCGGGCCGCCTTCGCCGCTGCCCACCTGCTTGCCATCCACCGCACGGATGGGCGTGACTTCGGCGGCGGTGCCGCACATGAAGATTTCATCCGCGATGTAGAGGTATTCACGCGGCAGGTCGCGTTCCACCACCGCGATGCCGTTGTCGCGCGCGAGCGCGATGATCGAGTCGCGGGTGATGCCGTTCAACAGCGCCGCGCTTACCGGCGCGGTGTGCAGCGCCCCGTCGATCACCAGGAACACGTTCTCGCCCGCGCCCTCGCTCAGGAGGCCGGTCGATGCCAGCGCGATGCCTTCGCCGAAGCCGCGCTGGCGCGCTTCGCGCGCGATCAGCTGGCCGGAAAGATAGTTGCCGGCCGCCTTGGCGCCCGCGGGAATCGTGTTCGGAGCGAAGCGCTGCCAGCTCGACACGCAGGCGGTGATGCCCTTCTTCAGGGCTTCCGGACCGAGGTACGGTCCCATCGGCCAGCCGGCGATCGTGATCTGCACCGGCGTGTCCGCCGAAATGCCGAAGCCGCCCAGTCCCCGGAACGCGCAGGGGCGAAGATAGGCCTGCTCGAATCCGTTCTTCTTCAGCACCTCGTGGCAGGCCGCGGCGGTCTGCTCGATCGTGAAAGGCATCGGCATGTCGTAGATGCGCGCCGAGTTGTACAGCCGCTTCATGTGCGCCGCAAGCCGGAAGATCGCGCTGCCCTTGGTGGTTTTGTAGCAGCGGATGCCCTCGAACACCGCCGAGCCGTACTGCAGGCTGTGCGACATCACGTGCACCGTGGCTTCGTGCCACGGCACGATCTTGCCGTTGTGCCAGACCCACTCCGGGTACTTGTGTTCGGCCATGTTGCGGCTCCGCTCAAAAGCGGAATGATAGCGTGATCGAATGCTTTCGCCCCATCCGGAGCGGCTGTTGTGAAAAGTCAGGCCAGGGAAGGCCGTGGTGATGTCTGAAGGGGCGGGGGGGGATCCAATCGAGCGATTCAGATGGCGGTGCAGCGATCAGGGACGATCGCAGAGTCATGCCCGGGGATGATGCTGCGCGTGTAATCGCTTCAATCCTTCGCGGGCGACAAGCGTGTAGATCTGCGTCGTCGACAAGTTGCTGTGACCCAGCAGCATCTGCAGCGCGCGCAGGTCGGCGCCGTGGTTCAGGAGATGGGTCGCAAACGAATGCCGCAACACGTGTGGTGAGATGCGTTTCGCGGCAATGCCGGCTGCGAGCGCGTGTTTCTTCACGATCGTCCACGCCATCTGCCGGGTCATGCCGGTGGAGCGGTTGGACAGGAACAGCGCCGGCGACTCGCGGCTTTTGGCAAGCACGGGCCGTCCTTCGCGCAGGTAGCGCGACAGCCAGTCCACGCAGGTTTCGCCGATCGGCACCAGACGTTCCTTGCCGCCCTTGCCGGTGACGCGCAGCACGCCCTGGCGCAGGTTCAGTCCTCCCAGCGGCAGCGTGACCAGTTCGCTGACGCGTAGTCCGCAGGCGTACATCAGTTCCAGCATCGCGCGGTCGCGCAAGCCGATCGGCGTCGCGATGTCCGGCGCGTCCAGCAGTCCCTCGATCTCGCGTTCGGCCAGCGCCTTCGGCAGCGTGCGCGGCAATTTGGGTGCGTCCAGCAGCAAGGTGGGATCTTCGAAACCAGCGTCGCGACGCACCTGCTCAGCGTAAAACCGCCGGAGCGCCGTGAGTTCGCGCGCGTTGGTGCGCGCGCCGATGCCCGCCTTGTTGCGTGCCGCGAGATATTCGAAAAGATCCGCACGTGTGGCTGCGAGCAGTCCCTGCGCATGTTCGGCCAGCCAGGTGGCGCAGCGTTCCAGATCGCCGCGATAATCGGCGAGCGTCAGATCCGCGAGCCCGTCGCGCGACCACACGCCTTCTAGAAATGCGTCGATCGCGGCACGGTCGCGCGGGTCGATGGCGGGCGCGGTATCGATCATCGCGTGATGCTCGCGCGCAAGCCCCTCCCTCGCAAGCCCTTTCCATGTCCACGAGTTCCGTGTCCACCATCGAAACCACGCCGCCCCGTCTGTGGCGCCGCTTCGCGGCGATGCTCTACGACCTGTTCCCGCTGATCGGCTTGTGGATCATCGGCTCTGCGGTCTGGATGCTGGCATTCCACCGCGGCGACAACTTGCAGCAACTGGCGTCGGCGGTCCGCGATCCGCTGGATCTCGCCTTGCGCGACCTCTGGTTGTTGATCCTTGCCGCGGCGTATTTCGTGGCGTCGTGGACACGCGTCGGCGCGACCATCGGCATGCGCGCGTGGAAATTGAAACTCGTGCGCGGCGACGGCGCGCGCATCGGTTTCCGGATCGCGCTGCTGCGCTTTGTGCTGGCCTCGCTGTCGCTGGTGATCCTCGGCTGCGGATTCTGGTACGCGTGGTTCGATGCCGACCGACGCACGTGGCACGATCGCGTGTGCGGGACGCGCATGATGCGCCTTTGACTTTCTTTGCGCTGATTGCGATGACATCCCTGTCTTTTTCCGCGCCGTCCAACGGCGCGGGCTACTTTCGTTTCGGCGAAAGTAGCCAAAGCCAAGCGCCTGCACGACGGTTTCGGCAACGTCGTGTTGCCTCAACTTCCCTGCGCTTCTCGCGCCAAGCGGGCCGGCGCGAACTCGGCCATCCATGGCCTCGAACATCCGCGCCTTGCTCCCG
>JAJPJT010000072.1 GCA_021324095.1 Gammaproteobacteria bacterium | reverse complement strand
CGCGGCTCATGCGGCGTATTCCGTCACCGGCTCGGAGGCGGGGGCGTAGCGCGCGACCATGTCCGCGCAGAATTCCGCGTAGAGCTCCGGATCGCGCGGCGCGCTGGTGTGATGGGGACGGATGCCCAGGTGCGGCGGCGTGAAACAAAAGGTCAGCGTCACGTCGAAATCGCGCAGCGCTTCCATCTGCTGGTCGAACCAGTCCAGCGCGCCGGCGCGGAACGCGTCGGACCACGACAGGCCGGTGCGCAGGTGACGCACCCCGAGCCGCTTCAGCCAGGTGACGGCTTCGTTCAGCCGGTGATCCCGGAAATGGAACCATTGGCAGATGCCGAGTTCGGATGCGTGCCGCGCGAAATGTTCCAGCGCCGGCTTCGGCGTGCCGTCCTCGCGCAGCAGGCCCATGTGGAAATGCCGATAGTACGAAGAACCCTCCGCTTCCTTGTGGCGCGTCGTCGCCTCCCATGCGCGCGGCAAGTCATAGAGGCTGTACCAGTGGATGCGAGGGGCGCGGCCGGCCAGCAATTCGGCAGTGCGATCCAGACCCCACGCCTGCACGTCTTCGGAACCGAAACTCGACACGCCGACCTCGCTGACCCATACCGGCAGCGGCGTGAGTTCCTGGATCTCGGCCAGCTTGTCCGGCCATTGTTCGATCTGCCAATGGTTCCAGTCCAGTGGAAAACCGTGCACCGCCAGCGCATCGACGTGGTCGAGCACCCCGCGCGCCTGCATCCCGCGGATGAATTGCGGATCGATCGGCGAAATGCCGCCCAGCACGCGCGTCAGCGATGGGTTGAGCTTGTGGATCACGCGTCCGGCCAGGATCGCCATTTCGGCGAAGCGCGACCAGTCCGGGTCCACCTCGGGATCCCAGTGCGATTTGTTGTTGGGCTCGTTCCACAACATGGCGGCTTCGATCATGGGATGGCCCTCGCAGTGGAAAGATCGGATGCGGCCGCCGCCACGGCGCGCGCGGGTCGGTGCCGGCTGAGCATCCGCATGGCGGCCCGGTAGCCGTCCAGCGTGCCGACATCGAGGTAGCTTTCACCGGCTCGCACCCCGAGCGCGCGGCCGCCTTGCGCGAGATACGCGTTGATCAGCGTGCCGATGTATTCGTCGCGCGGTTCGCGCGTCAGCCAGAGCGCATGCAGTTCGTGAAACACGCGCGCCGGCATCTTGAACGCGCCCCAGATCCACCGCGTGCCGGGGGCTGCGTGCTTGACGCGGATTTCGCGTACTTCTTCGCCCTCCGGGCGATTCGGCCGTCCCTGGCACTCACCCTCCGGGCGATTCGGCCGTCCCTGGCACTCACCCTTCGGGCGATTCGGCCATCCCTGGCGCTCACCCTTCGGGCGATTCGGCCATCCCTGGCGCTCACCCTTCGGGCGATTCGGCCGTCCCTGGCACTCACCATCCAGCAGCACCGCGTCGAAATGTTCGGGGTGCGAGACGGGGAACAACAGGAACGAAAGCGCATCGTCGGGCAGGGCGGCGAGCCCGTCCTCCGGAAACCACACGGTATCCGGCAGGCCGACCGCGACGCATTCGTCATTGCCGATCAGCGGGGCAGCGCGAAAGATCGCGTCGCACAATCCGCTGGGCGAGGGCTGCACCACATAGGCGAGTTGCGCGTCGCCGAAACGGCCGCCGAAATATTCGACGATGTCCGATTTGCCGGCACCGATCACGATGCACAACTTGTCGGCGCCGCCCGCGAGCATCCGGTCCAGCAGATATTCGGCGACCGCGCACGGACGGAGCACACGGTTGCGGATGGCTTTGCCGAGCGGCAGCAGTTCCTTCGAGAACGCCAGCGGCTGGATGCGGCTGCCGCGCCCCGCTGCCGGAACGATGCCCCACATCACGATGCTCCGACCTGGATCGCATTTGCCCGAAACGATGGAGCCGTCCGGGCGAGGGGGCGTGTCGACGCTTCCAGCAGTTGCACCAGTTCGCGTGCGCGGTGCATCGACGTGTGCGACGCGAGCGTCCGCTCGCGTCCGGCATTGCCGATGCGCTTCAATTCGGCATCGGACAGGTCCATGGCCGCAAGGATGTCCGCGGTGTCGCGGGCCAGCAGGATTTCGGCGCCGGGCCGATAGAACTCCGCGAGGCCGGCCCAGTCGTCGCTGACGATGGGCACGGCGCAGGCGGCCGTCTCGAACAGCCGTCCGGACGGGCACCAGCCGGCGCGCGCCATCGCGTCGCGGGTCACGTTCAGGGCCAGCCGGGCGGAACACAGGAACGCTGCGTGCGCGGATGGCGGCAGGTGCCGGATGAACCAGATGTTGTCCCGCCAGGGAAAGTCGCTCGGGTACTGCGCGCCCGCCAGCGTGAATCGTGCCCGTGGGCGCGCGCGCGCCGCGTCCACGAACAGCGCCTGCAGCGCGCGCTGGCGATCGGCGGCGTAGGTTCCGAGCCAGCACAATTCGGAACGATAGACGGCGGCCGGCGGCACGGGGCGGTGCAGGGCAGGGTCGACGTGGCCGTAGAGCGGATGCGCGTTGCGCGCGTGCAGGATCTTTTGCAGCGCGTGGAGCGTCGGACCGCCGGCGTAGCTCAGCACCACGTCGTAATCACGCAAGCCGTCCGGATCGAGGTACGGCAGCGCGTGGCCTTCGCGCGCCGCCGCGATCGTGATCGGCGAGTCGAGGTCATAGAACACCGCGACCGGCCGCGCGGCATCGAGAATCGCCGCGTGCGCGGACAGTGCATCCGGACAGTAGGACGTGACGATCGCGGCGTCTGCGTCGCGCAGGGCGCGCCGCGCCTGCTCGCGGACCGCCGGCCAGGAATCGTACAGCACCAGCGCCGCGCCTTCGGGTGCGACGCAATCGCGGTGTTGCGCGTAGTACGACACGTCACGTTCGAAGAACGTGACTTCCACGCCCAACTGCGCGAGCGCCTTGCACATGCCACGCCACAAGGTCGCGTGACCGTTGCCCCAGGACGAGGTGATCGTCAGGCCGAAAACGACGAGGTTCATGGCAGCGCCGGCTCGTTGATCGCCTCGACCCGCACGCCGCCGTCGGGGTCCGCGCACAAGCGGGTGATGGAAGCGGGATCGATGGTGATGCACAGGTAATTGCGCGCGGGCGCGCCGAGGCAATACAGCACGACCGAGCGGATGATTTCGGCGTGGGTCACCAGCACCAGCGTCGCGCCGCTGCAGTTCGCGGCAAGCGTGGCGAGGTGCCGGCCGACGCTCTGCTGCACCACGCGGATGCCGATGCCGGCGGGTGTGCGTGCCTGGTCCCGGTTTTCGTTCCAGCGGCGCCAGCCGCGATCGTGCTCCAGTTGCGCGAACGTGCGTCCCGCCCACTCGCCGAAATCGAGCTCGTCGAGCGCGGGTGCGACCCGCATGTCGCAGTGCGCACGCTCGGCGATCGCGCACGCCGTCTGCAGCGTGCGGCGGCGCGGGCTGCATTCGACCCGCAAGGGCGCCTCGCTGCTCAGCCGCTCCGCCAGCGCCCGCGCCTGGCGTTTGCCGTGCGCGTCCAGCGGCGCATCCAGCGTGCGCCCGAGCAGGGTGTCGTCAATGTGCTGGCACGTGGCGTGCCGCACCATCAGGAATCGCGTCTTCATGCAAGGCTTCCGTTCGCTCGCTGGTGACGGGTTCCCCGTTCCCGGCCGTTTGCGCGGTGATGAATTCGCGCGTCAGGTTCAGCGCCACGTGATCCGGGAACTGGCGCGGCGGGGATTTCATGAAGTACGCCGACGGTCCCACGATCGCGCCGCCGATGCCGCGATCCAGCGCCAGCTTGGCGCAACGCACCGCGTCGATGACCACGCCGGCGGAGTTGGGCGAGTCCCATACGTCCAGTTTGAGTTCGATCGAAAGCGGCGAGCCGCCGAACGCCGTGCCCTCGAGGCGGATGTACGCCATCTTGCGGTCGGTGAGCCATTCGACGTGGTCGCTCGGCCCGACGTGGATGCTGTCGGGCGCGACGTCCACCTGGCTCGTCACCGAGCGCGTCTTGGAAAGTTTCTTGGAGACCAGGCGCTCGCGCTCCAGCATGTTCTTGAAATCGGAATTGCCGCCGAAATTGAGCTGGTAGGTGCGATCCAGTTTCACGCCACGATCGCGGAACAGGCTCGCGAGCACGCGATGCACGATGGTCGCGCCGACCTGGCTCTTGATGTCGTCGCCCAGCAGCGGCAGGCGCGCGCGTTCGAAGCGCCGCCGCCAGGCTTCGTCCGACGCGATGAACACCGGGATGCAATTGACGAACGCGCAGCCCGCGGCCAGCGCCTGCTCGGCGTAGTACTCGGTCGCGTGTTGCGACCCCACCGGCAGGTAGGACACCACCACGTCGGTGCGCGCGCGACGCAGGACGTCGGCGACCTCCACGGGCGGCAGGTCCGACTCTGCGATGTCGTCGCGCAGATAGGTGCCGAGCCCGTCCAGCGTGGGTCCGCGGCGCACCCGCACGCCGGTGCGCGGAACCTTGGCGAAGATGCGGGTGTTGTTGGGCTCGCACTGCAGCGCCTCGGCGAGATCGCGCCCGACCTTGCCGGCATGGATGTCGAAGGCACACGCCACTTCGACATCGCGCACGTGATAGCGGCCGACGCGCGGGTGCATCAGGCCGGGGATCACGGCATCGTCCGGCGCATCGCGGTAATAGGTGAGGCCCTGCACCAGCGAAGATGCACAATTGCCGGCGCCGACGATTCCGATTCGAAGCGGGTTCGGGTTCAAGGATCCGTCCTCCCGGGTGTTGGCTGCGCGCCTTTATGCAAGATGCGTGCAAACGTACTCTGGCGTACAAGGACCGGCATGAACGACGGTGCCATCCGCGCCTGAATTCCCGGGTAAAGGGGAAATTATTTCGGCGACGGGGAAATCCTTACGCGAGCGCATCGAGGCCGCGCCACGGCGCCAAACCGCCCAGTGAACGGAGCGGCTCCGTTCCGTTCATTGGAGGGGGCTTAGCAGCCTTCGCGCATCGGCCGCTCGGACCAGTAGCGTTGCTCCGAAGCGGTTCGACCCGGCGCACGGACCTCGGTAATGTCACCGAGCTTGCGCCAGACGCATACCTGCGCCTTGTCGTACGATCCCCAACGCGAACAGAAGTTCTGGTTCTGGTACACACCCAGTAGTGCCCGATTGTGTCCGATCACGCGGAAGCGGACGTATTCACGCTCGACGGGCAATGATTGTGTGGTATCGGTCCAGCTATTCATGCTTATGGCTCCTGTGCTCTCGCGGCATTGCGAACTGTGCGGCATTTGAATGCACGTGGCGTGCCATACGCGACGAAGCGCTGCGCGCGTGCGGTGCAAGCGCGGAGATGTTGGCGCGTCCGCCCGCAGAGCGAATGGCCACCGGGGTTTGCGCGTCAGGGTCGAGATTTTGCCTCTCGTCGGCAGCTTGCGCGAACACCAAGCGCCGGCTGCCCGCGCGCGGAAAAATTTCCTCCGACGGGAAATTGTTCCCGGAAACAGGTCGCTGCGGTGACACCGCGTCGAGCCATGTGCGATGAATGCTTCGTGGCACGTGGCTTGCTTGCCTGCAGGGCCGCAGGACGCGGCCGCCGTTTCCGCCACAAGGAAGATCGACATGAACCGCACGTCCGCCTCCCTGATGTTTGCATTGGCCGGTGCGTTGGCGCTCGGGATGGCCGGTTGCGGACATCCGTCGAACAATCAACAGCAGCCGCCTGCGCCTGAAGGCACCGCGCAACTGCCGCCGCAGCCGCCTTACACGACCGCGCAGCCGAGCGTGTCCACGGAGCAGCCCGCATCCAACACCAGCGCGGCCCTCGGCGGCCAGACTCCGGGCTTTTCGGAGCTTGCGGGCAGCAAGGGCTACATCACGCGGCAGGATGCCCGGCGTGTCCCGTGGCTGGAAAACCATTTTTCGCAATGCGATGCGAACGGCGATGGCCGGATCACGCGTGAGGAATACAGTCGGTGCCGGCAGGGACCCGCGCAGAACCGCACGATGCAGCAACCTCCGGCGCCGCCGCCGCGAAGTGGATCGTCGTCGGGTTGAGTTTTCTCGCGTCGTCGGTCCGGGCAGTCCCGCCCCGGCAAAAGTTCGGAGAACGTGATGAGAAAGGAAGCGGCCAAGGGGAAGAAGACGACACGGCACAGCCGGGCATCCGGCGCGGCGCGCAAGCAGCGCGAGATCCAGCGTGACGTCGAAGCGAAGGACGAAAAGAAATCCTCCAAGTCGTCCAGCAAAAAGAAGGAACCGGTGCAGGCCGGGCCGCGCGCGCAGCCGTCTGAACAACCCGCGCAGCACCTGGAGAAGCCGGGGCGCGAGCATGAGCTCGAGCCGGCGCCACGTTATTCCGCGCCTTACTACAAGGGAAGCGGCAAGCTTCAAGACAAGGTCGCGTTGATCACCGGAGGGGATTCCGGGATTGGCCGGGCCGTCGCGGTGCTGATGGCGCGCGAGGGTGCAGACGTCGCCATTGCGTACCTCGAAGAAGACGAGGACGCGGACGTCACCCGTGAAGCGGTCGAGGAGGAAGGCCGCCGCTGCCTCGTGGCGAAGGGCGACGTCAAGGATCCCCGGTTCTGCAACGAACTGGTCGCGAAGACCGTGGAAGAGTTCGGCAAGCTCGACGTGCTGGTCAACAACGCGGGATTCCAACTGCATTGCGACCGCCTCGAAGACCTCACGGACGAGCATCTTCAGGCAACGCTGCAGACGAACATCGGGGGTTACTTTTACATGGCCCGCGCCGCGCTACCGTTCCTGAAATCCGGCAGCGCGATCGTGAACACCGGGTCGGAAACCGGCTTGTTCGGATCGGGAGGGTTGCTGGACTACTCGGCGACCAAGGGCGCGATCCACGCCTTCACCCGGTCCCTGGCCAAGAACCTCTTGCCGCGCGGAATACGGGTGAACGCCGTGGCGCCGGGCCCGGTCTGGACGCCTCTCAACCCTTCGGATCGCGCCAGCGAGGAAGTTGCCGAGTTCGGCAAGGACAGTTCGATGGGGCGTGCCGCGCAACCGGAGGAATTGGCGCCGGCCTACGTCTTCCTGGCCGCACCTTCCTGTTCCTCGTACATCAGTGGCAGCGTGCTGGAAGTGCTCGGCGGACCGACGGGTTGATGTTCCTGTCCGGTTGGCGCCGCGGAACGGCGCTGCCCGGGCGCAAGCGCGTGGGCACTGTTTCGAATGATGCGAAAAATAGTTCCACCCTGCGCGGGGCTGGTAAATCATTTCCGTGTCAGGCGCCGCGTTCCGCACGATTTCGTGCGTGATCGAACCCGCGGCGGCGGCAGCGCAACATCAGGAAAACCGCGTCTCCGCTCGTTTTCAGCGGATCCGTTCATGTGCCGTTCGCGTTCGCGAAGTTCTCGGCATGCAACTTGCTCCAAGGTGCGGGCCGCGACTGAGTGGCGGAAAGTCGATCCGAACGGATTCGATCGAATGGGTCCAGCTCGCCGACAACGGAATGCCGGCAGCGATGAAAGGCATCGAGAACGTTGAAGATCAACGAGCCAACACTGCCCGAGCATGGCTTGGCGCAAACACGATTGTTGACGAGTCGATCGCGTTTGCGGCCTCCGCTTTCCGCTTCTCAGTCGCGGTTTTTGGGCAACCAAGGTAAATGCAGTTGCGCGCGAACCCGATGATTGCAAATCCCGGTCCGGAATCCATCGAACTGGCCCCACGCGCTGCGGAAGCCATCGGGGTGCGGGTATCGAGGCAAAGCAACCTGCAGCACGCCCTGGCCGCCGAACACATACGCATCCGGCATATCTGCAAGGCGCTGGCATGCGCAGCAGATGACGGCCTGCACCGGCGCTGGCGAGCGGCGATGGCAGAAAGCCTTGCACGGGTGCGCGACATCGAAAACGCGCTCTGCTTGAATGGATCTCAAGCCGACCAGAGCGTCGCGGCGGTCATGGACGAGTGTCTGCTGGAAGCCATGGAGCTGGCCAGGGCCAACGGCGATTCGCGGGCGGCGCAAACGGTCGCGCAGGAATGCATGGCGCTGGTCGAGTTGTATTGCACCCGACTCCAGCAGGGCCACGCCGCAGCCTTCGATCCTGCGGGCGACGGCATACATTGCAGGAAGCAGGACGCCATGGGAAATATCAGTGACGCGATGGCCGAGGAGGCATCGGGTTGCGATAACGGTCCGGCACATCTCGCCGGACGGCTGCAGCACCGCCACGGAACGGCGCGAGGATTTTCTGCTGATGCAGAAGCGCGAGAAGGACCTTCAGGCGATTACAACGGCTATTGCCGGTTCGCGAATAGTGATTGAAAGGAGAAAACCGATGAACGAGGACAAGGTCAAGGGACAGTGGAAGCAACTCCGCGGCAAGGTGAAGGCGCGCTGGGGCAAATTGACGGATGACGATCTGGATGTTGCCGAAGGCAACTCCGATTACCTTGCCGGCAGGCTTCAGGAGCGCTACGGGATCGCCAGGGACGAGGCCAAGAAACAGTTGCGGGAATTCGAGCGCGACATCTGATCGCGAGAGTGAAGTTTTTCACCTCGCCACACTGACATTGAAGTGCAGGCGTCGCTCCCCCCGACGCCTCCCCGCGGCACATGGATGCGCCGCATCGGGTTGGGTGCCCGTCCCCCGCGCCCCAGCCCGACACCCGCACACGCATCGAGCGCGGGCGGGTTCACCCCGGACAGTGAAGGGAAGCGGCCTGTCCGGGGTTTCCATCCCAGACGGTTTGCGGTATGGCTGCGCGATCGCGTGGCCATGCGATACGCAGTCAGCCATGCAGCGCCGGACGGCTAGGCTTTGCAGGTCGGCAGCGCTGCGTTCACCTTGCTGATGTCGAAGGTCCCGAGCCCGGTCGTGAAGTCCCAGCCCGGCGTCGCCGGATACAAGTAGTTGTCGCCCACGATGATGTCGTGATAGTCCTTGGCGGCCGTACCGTAGGGCTGACCGAAGGTTGTGTAAAGGATCGGCGCCGCAAAGCCATAGCAGTTGTTGTGTGCGGTTTGCATGCGTGCCCAGCTCCCGACGGACAGCGGCGAAGACAGACTTGTACCGCCTACGCCCTCGTCGGAACCGTCATAGACGATGTCGGCGCCCCCAATGTTTGGGTCGCCCACCATAGCCATATCTGGAATCGCACGGATCCCACCTTCGGTGTTGGACGGCGGGATGACGCCACTGGTCCAGACACCAGCCGATTCCCACAGGCTGCTGCCGCCGCCGCCCGACACCCACGCCGTTTCGGTGTTGTAGGTGTAGCCGGGGTTGGTCAGCAGCGAAGTGCCGCCGACCGCAACGACGTACTCCGAGGACGCGGGGTACTCGACTGCACTCACGATTCCTGGCTGACCGGCATTGACTAGCACTTGGCAGGAAGCGCCACCGTCGCCCGCGGCGGCAAAGAAGGTAATGCCTTCCGCAGCGCCCTGCTCGTATGCGATGTCGTCCAGCAGCATTGCACCATCCAGGTACTCGAACGTCTCGCAGCCTCCGAACGACATGTTTACGGCCTTGACCTTGTCATCGCTGACGACGCGCTCGAACGCCGGCGTCAGGTCGGCATCGGCGAGGGATCCAGCGTTGTAAAACATGATCTTCTTTAGATTCTCGGCAATGCCAGACGAGAGTTGACTGTCGAGGTCCCATTCGATCACACCGGACGTGTCGCTCGTCTGCACGCCCGTGGGCACGATCTGATACGCCACCTGCGGCAGCCTGAATTCCTTTTCGTACTGGCGCAGGTCCTTGGGCACCTGCGCGAGGTCGCCCTCGGTCACGATGCCGATCACGGTGTTGGGGCCCGTGGGCGTCTTGCCGGCGTCATACGCGATCTGGTATTCGGGACCGGAATACGGCGGCGTGGTGATCGGGTTTTGCGGCGTGCTCTTCACGATCGGAAGGCCCATAACGCCGAAGTCCTGCAGCCCGACGACCGCGGACACGATGCCGGCGAGCGACGCAGGCACTTGCGCCGGCGCGGTATTGGCGAACACGCTGCGGCCCTGGTAGTTGAATGAGACGAGTTGGGTGTTGAACGCGTTTTCGACCGTGCTTGCGCTGCCGTACGCGCTCACGGTCAGACGGTTCGCGGAGGCCTGGATGTTGGTGAATCCCAACCCGTGGAGATAGCTCTCGACGGCATCCACGTTCGCTGCGGTCGGTGCATAGTCGGCCAGAAACTGCGTCGGCGTGATCGTCTGGCCGAACTGCGGATGGCCTGGCGTGGAAATGGCAACCACCAGCGCATCGAGCTGCGCCTTGTTGCGCGGGGTCAGCCCGACCACCACGTGCATCTGCTGCGCCGGATTGATCGGCAAGGTGATGATCTGGGTTGGAATCGGCGTCGCCTGGGTGGCGGTGTTGACCCAGGGTCCGCTCGCGGAGGCAACGGTGGGTCCGATCAGCGCGCCGATTCCTGCAAGGGTGCAGATGGCCAGCGCGAGAGGGGTGCGGCGTTCAACCAGCTTGTTCAAACACGACATGGCAGTACTCCTTTACTGACTCGTCAAGTTCGACGTGGAATTCACTCTCCTGCACGCGCCCTCGCCGCCGTGCGATTGCCGTGATCATCAGCCTCCGCTGGTAAACCCATAATGAAAAAGATGCGTCTGGATGCGCGCGAGTCAGAATCCGTTCATCGCGTCCCGGGGGTCCACGATGCGAAATCCTGTGCACGGGTTCGGCGCTGCAGCGGCTTCCGTGGACAGCCGGCTTCTTTTGAAATCGGAGGCTTGGGATTTGCTCGACAGAGTACGTTCGAGACGCAAGCTGGCGCGGGAACCGGGCGGGGGACATAATCGCGTTGATGGCACGTGGTTGGGTTTGATCCGGTTCGGCGGTTTCGCGGCGGAAATCGCAAGAAGCGCCTTCGGGTTTTCCAGCGTGCTCATCGGAAACACGGGCAGGATTTCGTCCGGTCGGAATCTCCATGGAATGGAGAGAGGTGGTATGAGCCGTCTCGTCGTGGCCTCCAATCGTGTCGCGCGACCGATGGACGCGCGCGCCGGGGGTCTGGCCGCGGCGATGCTCTCGGTACTGGATGAGCACGGCGGGCTGTGGTTCGGATGGAGCGGCAAGCGAGTCGCCGCAGCGCAGCGCAGGCTGCATCGCGCATCCAGTGGCGCGATCGACTATGCGCTGCTCGATCTGACGCGCGAGGAATACGAGGCCTATTACCTCGGCTTCGCCAACCGCACACTTTGGCCGCTTCATCATTTCGAGCCGACGCTGATGCAGTACAGCGCCGAGCAGTACGCGGGCTATCGGGCGGTCAACAAGCTGTTCGCGAAACATCTTGCGCCCTTGATCCGCGACGATGATTGCGTATGGGTCCACGACTATCACCTGATTCCCCTGGCCGCGGAGTTGCGCGCGCTGGGCGTGGGCGCCCGCATCGGTTTTTTCTGCACATTCCCGTGCCGTCGCCCGATTTGCTCGTCGATCTGCCGTGCCACGCCGATCTCGTGGCCACGTTGACCGCCTGCGATCTCGTGGGCGTGCAGACGCAGAATGACGCCCGCGCGTTGTTCAGGTATTTCCTTGGCGTGCTCGGTGCCGAGCGCTCCGACGAAGTCATCGAGCTTGGGCGGCGCAGAACCCGCATCGCACCGTTTCCGATCAGCATTTGCACCGCGGAGATCGCGCGCCAGGCGCAGCAGGCGGCGGAGAGTTCCAGCGCGCGCCGGCTGCGCGCCAGTCTCGCCGACAGCACGCTCGCGATCGGCGTTGATCGGCTCGATTACTCAAAGGGTCTCCCGCGCCGCTTCGAGGCGTTCGGCCGCTTTCTCGCCAAGCACCGCGAGTGGCGCTCGCGTGTGTCGTTTTTGCAGATCGCACCGCCGTCGCGCGAGGAAGTGCCGGAGTATTGCGAATTGCGCTCCAGACTCGAGCGCTCGGCAGGCGCGACCAACGGCCGTTACTCCGATCCTGACTGGGTGCCGATCCGCTACGTGAACCGGAGTTTTTCCCACTCCACGCTTGCGGGCTTCTATCGGCTCGCGCGGCTTGCCCTCGTCACACCGTTGCGCGATGGCATGAACCTGGTCGCGAAGGAATTCGTCGCCGCGCAAGCGCCGGACGATCCGGGCGCGCTGGTGCTGTCCCAGTTCGCCGGTGCTGCCAATGAATTGCGGCAGGCCGTGCTGGTCAACCCGTACGACCCCGAAGGCATGGTCGAAGCGATCGAGCGCGGACTGACCATGTCCCGGACCGAACGCCGCGAGCGCTGGGCCGCGATGTTCGAATATCTGACGCGGCACGACATCGGCGCGTGGCGGCGTGCTTTCCTTCAGGCGCTGACGGCGGGGGAGACGGGCGCTCCAGCCGAAACGGAGCAACCGCTGTCCGTTCCGCCATGGCATGGCCGTTCGCCAACGACGCCGGGGATGGATAAACTCGTTGCTCCATGAATCGCACCGCTCGCGATGCGGCGGCGCAGATTTTCAGCCAAGGAGAGGGTCATGGTCGCGGCGGCGCATCACGCTTCCACGGATGAAGAAACCGGGCCGCGGCGCCCGCAAGCGCTCGGCGCGAATCGGGTGGTGATCGAAAGCGTCTGGCCGCAAATCGACGAGGGCAGGCACCCGGTCAAGCGCGTCGTGGGCGACGTGCTGGAAGTCTGGGCCGACATTTTCTGCGACGGTCATGACGCGCTCGATGCGTGTGTGCGCTATCGCGACGTGCGCGCGCGCAAATGGCACACGGCGCCCATGGCGCTGGTGGACAACGACCGCTGGCGCGGCGAATTCCGGCTGGAAAGCAATACCCGCTATCGCTACTTCATCGAAGCATGGCGCGACCTGTTCGCAACCTGGCGGGAAGACCTGTTGAAGAAGCGGGACGCCGGCCAAGACACCGCGCTGGAATTGCGTGAAGGGATCGCACTGGTGCGAAGGGCCGCCCGTCGCCGGCCGAAGCCGCTCGCGGAACGGTTGCACGCGCTCGAAGCCGAACGGGATTCCGAAAGCCTGCAAGCCGCACTGCTCGATCCCGGGCTACTGGACCTCATGCGGCAATGCGGCGGACGCGAGAACCTCGCGCGCTACCGCCCCACGCTGGAAGTGATCGTCGACCGTCCACAGGCACGCTTCGGAGCCTGGTACGAATTGTTTCCGCGTTCCGCGAGCAACGACGCGCAGCGCCACGGCACCTTCGGCGACGTGATCGCGCGGCTGCCTTACGTGCGCGATCTGGGTTTCGACGTGCTGTACCTGCCGCCCATCCATCCGATCGGCGTGCAACACCGGAAGGGCAGGAACAACGCCTTGCACGCCGGCCCCGACGACCCCGGCAGTCCGTGGGCGATCGGCTCGCCCGAGGGCGGGCACACGGCGATCCATCCGCAACTGGGCACGCTGGCCGATTTCCGGCGCCTGGTCGACGCTGCGCGCGACCACGGCATCGAGGTGGCGCTCGATTTGGCGGTGCAGTGTTCGCGCGACCACCCATGGATACGGGAGCATCCGGAATGGTTCGACTGGCGCCCGGACGGCACCATCCGGTACGCGGAAAATCCGCCGAAGAAGTACGAGGACATCGTCAACGTGCATTTCTATCGGGATGCACGGCCGTCGCTCTGGCTCGCCTTGCTGGATGTGGTGCTGTTCTGGCTCGGGCAGGGTGTCCGCATTTTCCGCGTCGACAATCCGCACACAAAGCCCGTGCCATTCTGGCAATGGCTGATACGCGAAGTGCAGGATCACGATCCGGGCGTGGTTTTCCTGGCCGAGGCCTTCACGCGACCCAAACTGATGAAGGAACTGGCGAAGATCGGCTTCACCCAGTCCTACACCTACTTCACCTGGCGCAACACCAAGGCCGAACTGACCGAATATCTGACCGAGTTGACGGAGGACGTTCCCAAGGAGTACATGCGCCCGAACTTTTTCGTGAACACTCCGGACATCAATCCGGTGATCCTGCAAACGGGAGGGCGGCCGGCGTTCCGCATCCGCGCGGCGTTGGCTGCCACGCTGTCGAGTCTCTGGGGCATCTACAGCGGTTACGAGATTTGCGAGTCGGAACCGATACCCGGGCGCGAGGAATATCTGGATTCGGAAAAGTACCAACTGAAGGCGCGCGATTTCGACGCGCCGGGCAACATCCGGCAGGACATCGCCAGGCTGAACAGGATCAGGCGCGAGAATCCCGCCCTGCAGCAGTTGACGAACCTGCGTTTCCATCCTGCCCACGACGACAACATGCTCTTTTACGGAAAGATGACCGCGAACCGGGACAATGTGATCTGGATGGCGGTCAATCTCGATCCGCACCACGCCCACGAGGCTGATCTCGAGCTGCCGCTGTATACGCTGGGATTGCCCGACCATGCCAGCGTGGACGTCGAGGATCTGCTGGACGGCTACCGGTTTTGCTGGCGCACCAAATGGCAACGGTTGCGCCTCGACCCGCAAGTGACCCCGTACCGGATCTGGCGCATTACGGTGCCAGAGCGCGCGCCATGATTGCCAATCGAGAGGAAAGCCCAGGAAGCACCATCTGCGAATGAACGCAAATATTTCCCCTGACAACCTTTTTTTATTCGCGTTTGTTCGCGTTCATTGGCGGACCGTTTGCTCCTGATTTCAGGCCA
The DNA here is from genome assembly GCA_021324095.1 of Gammaproteobacteria bacterium. Lineage (GTDB taxonomy): Bacteria > Pseudomonadota > Gammaproteobacteria > Xanthomonadales > Rhodanobacteraceae > 66-474. The sequence goes on along the minus strand of JAJPJT010000072.1, from coordinate 49,946 downwards.
TTGTGCATGGACGCACACGCACAAATTCAATCCGACATCGCGCTGAACCGCAACGATCCGCTCTGGTACAAGGACGCGGTCATCTACCAATTGCACGTCAAGGCGTTCTTCGACGCCAACAACGACGGCATCGGCGATTTTGCGGGACTGACCGCCAAGCTCGATTACCTGCAGGAACTCGGCGTCACCGCCGTGTGGCTGCTGCCGTTCTATCCGTCGCCCCTGAAGGACGACGGGTACGACATCGCCGACTACCGCGACGTCAATCCGAGCTACGGCAATCTGCGCGACTTCCGCGAATTCGTGCACGAGTGCCACAGCCGCAACCTGCGCGTGATCACGGAACTGGTCGTCAACCATACGTCCGACCAGCATCCATGGTTCCAGCGGGCGCGCCGGGCCAAGCCGGGCTCCGTGTACCGCAACTTCTACGTGTGGAGCCACACCGACGAGCGCTATGCCGGCACGCGCATCATCTTCCTGGACACCGAGCGCTCGAACTGGTCATGGGACGAGCAGGCGCAAGCCTATTACTGGCACCGCTTCTATTCGCACCAGCCCGACCTCAATTTCGACAACCCCCGCGTGCTGGCCGAGGTCACCCGCGTGCTGCGGTACTGGCTGGAGATGGGCGTGGACGGCCTGCGCCTCGACGCGGTTCCGTATCTCGTCGAGCGCGAAGGCACCAGCAACGAAAACCTTCCCGAGACCCACGCCGTCCTGAAGAAGATCCGCGCGGAAGTCGACGCGCGGTTCCCGGACCGGATGCTGCTCGCCGAAGCCAACCAGTGGCCGGAAGACGTGCTGCCCTATTTCGGCAATGGCGACGAATGCCACATGGCGTTCCATTTCCCATTGATGCCGCGCATCTACATGGCGATCGCGCGCGAGGACCGGCACCCCGTGACCGACATCATGCGCCAGACGCCGGACATCCCGCCCAACTGCCAGTGGGCGATTTTCCTCCGCAACCACGACGAGTTGACGCTGGAGATGGTCACCGAGCACGAGCGCGACTATCTCTGGGACTTCTACGCGCGCGACCGGCGGATGCGCATCAATCTCGGCATACGCCGGAGGCTGGCGCCGTTGATGGGCAACGACCGGCGCAAGATCGAACTGATGAACGGGCTGCTGTTTTCGCTGCCCGGCACGCCGGTGGTGTATTACGGCGACGAAATCGGGATGGGCGACAACGTGTTCCTCGGCGACCGCGACGGCGTGCGCACGCCCATGCAATGGTCGCCGGATCGCAACGGCGGCTTTTCGATGGCCGACCCGCCGCGCCTGTACCTGCCGCCATTGATGGATCCGATCTACGGATATGGTGCCCTCAACGTCGAGGCGCAGGCGCGCTCGCCCGCGAGCCTGCTGAACTGGAGCCGCCGGATCATCGCGGTGCGCCAGAGCCAGCGCGCGTTCGGCCGTGGCACGATCCGTTTCCTCTACCCGGGCAACCGCAAGATCCTCGCCTACGTGCGCGAACTCGGGGACGAAGCCATCCTCTGCGTCTTCAATCTTTCGCGCGCCGCACAGGCGGTGGAACTCGACCTGTCGCGATTCAAGGGTCGCGTGCCGATCGAACTCACCGGGCGCAACGCATTTCCACCGATCGGCGACCTGTACTACCTGCTCACATTGCCCGCGTACGGGTTCTACTGGTTCCTGCTGGCCACCAAGGCGGCGGTTCCGGCCTGGCACGAAGAAGCGCCCGAGATCACGCCGGAATTCGTGACGCTGGTGGCCCGCGACGGCCTTGCGGACGTTGCGCGCCAACCCGGCCGCAGAATCCTGGAGCAGGACGTCCTGCCTGCGTTCCTGGCCAAGCAGCGCTGGTTCGCCGCGAAGGAGGACCGGATCGTCACGGCACGGTTCTGCGCCGCGGCGCCATGCAGCGACGACTTGCTGCTGGCAGAAGTGGAAATCACCCTCGCGAGTGGCGACATCCAGCGGTATTTCCTGCCGCTCGGGCTCGCGAAGGAACAGTCCGACGATACGGGCTGGACCCTGTTGCCATTCACCCTGGCGCTCCTGAGGCGCAGGCAGGAACTGTGGGCCCTGGTCGATGCGAGCGTACTGGATGCAGGCACGCGCGCGTTCATCGAGGGTTTGCGCCGTGGCCGCGAGCTGCCGACGCCCGAAGATGGTCGCCTGCGCTTCACCGCCACGCGCTGGTTGGCGGCGGTTGCGCTTGCTCCGGATGCCTCGATTCGCCGCCTGGGGATCGAGCAGAGCAATACCTCGATCCGCATCGATGACTCCGTGATGTTGAAGCTCTACCGCAAGCTGACGGCGGGCGTGCACCCCGAAGTGGAAGTGGCCCGTTTCCTGACCGAAGCGGAGTTCGCCAATACGCCGACACTTTTGGGAACGCTCGAGCGCATCGGCGACGATGGCGTCAGCACCGTGCTGATGGTCGCGCAGCGATTCGTGCGCAACCAGGGGGATGGCTGGACCCAGACGGTCGAGCACCTCGAGCGCTGCCTGGAAGCGATCGCGTTGGCGCCGCCGGACCAGGCGAACGGCGCCTCGGCCGACGTGTACGTCGACCTGCTCGGCACGTTGGGCAAACGAACCGCGGAGCTTCACCGCGCGCTCGCGCGGCACACCGGAAACCCGGCATTCGAACCCGAACCCGTCGGTGCGCACGACGAGGCGGCCTGGCGGGATGCGGCGCTCGACCAGGCGCGGCGCGCATTTTCGGCGCTCGAACACGCGGCGGCCCATACCAGCGGTGCGACACGCAGCGAAGTCGACATGCTGCTCGCGCGGCAGCAGGAGTGCCTCGCGTTGATGGAGCGCCTGACTGCCGCGCCTCTCGGCGCCAGCAAGACCCGCATCCATGGCGACTACCATCTCGGCCAGGTCCTGCTTTGCAAGGACGACTGGATGATCGTCGATTTCGAGGGCGAGCCGAGCAAACCGCTCGCGGGGCGCCTCGGCAAGGCGTCGCCGCTGCGCGACGTGGCCGGCATGCTGCGTTCGTTCGATTACGCGGCCGCCGCGGCCCTGATGCAATTGCCTGCGAGCATGACCCCGGCGACGGCTTCCGTGGTCGAGTTTGCCTCGCACTGGCGCGAAGCGGCCAAGCAGGCCTACCTGTCTGCCTATCGCGCGACGATCGCCGGCGTCGAAAGTTTTCCGCGCTCGCCGGAAGTCGCGCAGCACTGGCTCGATCTCTTCATCCTGGAGAAGGCCTGCTACGAGATCGAATACGAGCTCAACAACCGGCCCGACTGGTTGGGCATTCCGATCAGCGGCGTCAAGGGAATACTGGACGCGCACGCGGGCCGGTGATGGCTTTTCAGGAGAACACGGGACCAGGCATGGCGTTGCCGCAGAACAAACCCGACGCATTCCCATCCGGCCGGATCGAGGCCGTCGTGACCGGCGACTGCGGCGATCCCTTCGCAGTGCTGGGACCGCACAAGACGGCCGCCGGCAAGGTGCTGGTGCGGGTGTTCCTGCCGGACGCGCGCGCGCTGTGGCTCGTGGACCGTGACGGCCGCGTGCGGGAATGCCGGCGTGTTCACCTGGAAGGCCTTTGGCAAGGAGAATTGGATCGCGCAGTGGATTACCGGGTGCGGGCGGAGACGCCCGACGGCCAGAAGGAATTCGAGGACGCGTACCGGTTCGGTCCGGTTCTCGGAGACCTGGACGTGTACCTGCTGGCCGAAGGAACGCACCTTCGCAATTACACGCGCCTGGGCGCGCACCCCATGACCAGGGATGGCGTGGAGGGCACGGCCTTTGCGGTATGGGCGCCGAATGCCCGGCGCGCAAGCGTCGTCGGCGACTTTTGCGGTTGGGACGGCCGGCGCCTGCCGATGCGCAAGCGGCACGAGTGCGGCGTGTGGGAGTTGTTCGTGCCTCACGTCGCGGAGGGCGCGTTCTACAAATTCGAGATCAAGAGCGGCGAGGGCGCGCTGCTGCCACTGAAGGCGGATCCGTATGCGTTCCATGCGGAACAGCCGCCGCGTACGGCATCGATCGTCGACGGGTGTCGCGAGCCGGCATGGAGCGACGATGGATGGATGGCGAGCCGCGCGGCGGCACAGGCGTGTTCGGCGCCCGTCTCGATCTACGAGGTTCATGCGGGATCATGGCGGCGCAAGGGCGACGGCACCTATTTGAGCTACGAAGAATTGGCCGAGCGCCTGATCCCGTACGTGCGGGATCTCGGGTTCACCCATATCGAACTGATGCCCATCAGCGAATATCCGTTCGACGGCTCGTGGGGATACCAGCCGATCGGACTCTATGCGCCGACCAGCCGTTTCGGGACGCCGGAACAATTTGCGCGTTTCGTCGACCGCTGCCACCAGCAAGGCATTGGCGTACTGCTCGATTGGGTACCCGCTCACTTCCCGACCGATCCGCACGGACTGCAGCGTTTCGATGGCACGCACCTGTACGAGCACGCCGATCCGCGCCAGGGCTTCCACCGCGACTGGAATACCCTGATCTTCAATTACGGTCGGCGCGAGGTCGCGAATTACCTGCTGGGGAATGCGCTGTTCTGGCTTCACCGCTATCACGCCGATGGGCTGCGCGTCGACGCGGTCGCCTCGATGTTGTACCTCGACTACAGCCGGAAACCGGGCGAGTGGGTGCCGAACCGGTTCGGCGGACGCGAAAACCTCGACGCGGTGGATTTCCTGAAGCGCATGAATGGGTTCGTGCAAACCGAAAGTCCCGGCGCAATCACCATCGCGGAGGAATCCACGGCGTGGCCGGGCGTGTCACGCCCCGCCCGCGACGGAGGACTGGGGTTCGCGTACAAATGGAACATGGGCTGGATGCACGACACCTTGGCGTACATGCGCGAGGATCCGGTCCATCGCGCGTGGCACCACCACAAATTGACGTTCGGCCTGCATTACGCCTTCAGCGAAAATTTCGTGCTGCCGCTGTCGCACGATGAAGTGGTGCACGGCAAGCGCTCGCTGCTGGAGAAGATGCCGGGCGACGAGTGGCAGCGATTCGCGAACCTGCGCGCGTATTTCGGCTTCATGTGGGGACACCCCGGCAAGAAGCTGCTTTTCATGGGCGGCGAATTTGCGCAACGAAGCGAGTGGACGCATGACGCGGAGCTCGAGTGGCACCGGTTGGAGCAGCCGCAACACGGCGGCGTCCAGACGCTCGTCCGCGACTTGAACCGGGTTTACCGTGAATGTTCCGCATTGCACGAGCTGGACTGTGATGCGCAAGGGTTCCAGTGGCTCGAAATGAACGATCAGGAACGCAGCGTCTACGCATTCCTCCGCTGGGACACGCAGCGCGCACGGCCGATGCTGGTCGTCTGCAATTTCACGCCCGTGCCGAGGCAGGCGTACCGCGTGGGAGTGCCGTTCCAGGGTTTCTGGCGCGAGCGCATCAACACGGACGCGCTGCACTACGGCGGCAGCGGGCTGGGAAATCTCGGCGGAGTGCACGCCGAAGCGGTTCCGTGGCACGGCCAGCCGCAATCGGTGTCGCTGGTCCTGCCGCCGCTCGCCACGCTTTTCCTCGAACCCGATGGCCAGCCGTAGCGGCCAGCGCGTCCTGCCGGGGCATCCCTGGCCGCTCGGCGCGACCTGGGACGGCCGCGGCGTGAACTTTGCGCTGTTCTCGGCGCACGCGACGAAAGTCGAGCTTTGCCTGTTCCCGCGCGTCGATGCGCGCGAGACAGAACGGATCGTGCTGCCCGAATACACCGACCACGTCTGGCACGGCTATCTGCCCGATGCGGCGCCGGGCGTGCTGTATGGCTATCGGGTCCACGGACCGTACGAGCCCGAACACGGGCACCGCTTCAACCCGCACAAGTTGTTGCTCGACCCCTACGCGCGGATGATCCGCGGCGAGGTCCGGTGGTCGGATGCGCTGTTCGGTTATCGCGTCGGTTCGCCGCGGGGGGACCTTTCATTCGACCGGCGCGACAGCGCGCGCGCCATGCCGAAGTGCGAAGTCATCGATCCGGCTTTCAGTTGGGGCATCGAGCAGCGCCTTTCCCGCCGTTGGAGCGAGACGGTGATCTATGAAGCGCACTTGCGCGGCTTCACGATGCGCCATCCGGAGTTGCCGAATCCATTGCGCGGCACGGCCGCGGGCCTGGCCAGCGCTCCGGTCATCGACTACCTGAGAGACCTCGGCATCACGGCGGTGGAACTGCTGCCGGTGCATGCGCACATCGACAGCCGGCATCTGGTCGAGAAGGGCCTCCGCAATTACTGGGGCTACGACACGATCGGCTTTTTTGCGCCCGAACCGAGGTACCTCTCAACCGGAAAGCTGTACGAGTTCAAGATGATGGTGGCGCGCCTGCACGACGCCGGCATCGAGGTGATCCTCGACGTCGTGTACAACCATACCGGGGAGGGCAACCAGCTCGGTCCAACCTTGTGCTTTCGAGGCATCGACAACGCCAGCTATTACCGGCTGAAACCGGATGCGCCCCGCGAGTGCATCGACGACACCGGCACCGGGAACAGCCTGAATCTCTCGCATCCGCGCGTGATGCAGATGGTCATGGACAGCCTGCGTTACTGGGCAGCCGAAGTGCACGTGGACGGCTTTCGCTTCGATCTGGCGACCGCGCTCGGGCGCGGCCCCGCCGGGTTCGATGCGCATTGCAGTTTCTTCAATGCCTTGCACCAGGATCCCTTGCTCGCACGGGTCAAGCTGATTGCGGAACCCTGGGATCTCGGCCCCGGCGGCTATCAGCTTGGCTGCTTCGGCGGAGGATGGTCGGAGTGGAACGATCGCTATCGCGATAGCGCCCGGCGGTTCTGGCGCGGCGATCCCGGCGCGCTTCCGGAACTCGCGACGCGACTGACCGGTTCGGCAGACCTGTTCGACCACGACGGCAGGCATCCGCGCGCCAGCATCAACTTCGTCACGAACCATGACGGGTTCACCTTGCAGGATCTGGTTTCGTACGAGCGCAAGCACAACGAGGCCAACGGCGAGGAAAACCGGGATGGGCGGGACGACGGGCTGAGCCGCAATTTCGGTGTCGAGGGGCCGAGCGACGACGGACAAATCATTGCGTCGCGGAGGAAACAACGCCGCAACATGCTGGCGACGCTCCTGTTCTCCCAGGGCACGCCGATGCTGCTCGCCGGCGACGAGTTCGGCCGCACCCAGCAAGGCAACAACAACGCCTACGCGCAGGACAACGAAACCAGTTGGGTCGATTGGGACGCCATCGACGACGCGGCGCGCGACGACGTCGCGTTCGTGCGTCTTCTGCTGAGGCTGCGCCGGCGGCATCCGGCATTGCGCTGGCCGCGTTTCCTGCACGGCTGGGCCGTATGCGAACACGGCGTGAAGGACATCACCTGGTACGCGCCGGAAGGTGGCGAAATGACGCCGGAGCGCTGGCAGGATCCCGAAGCGCGCAGTGTCGGCCTGCTTCTGAACGGCCGCGCCGACACCTCGATCGATGCGCCGCCCCCGGACGAAATCCTGTTGCTGGTGTTGAACGGCAGTGAAGGGGTGGTGTCCTTTGTCTTGCCGGGACTGCCGTTCGGCGCAGGTTGGGTGGAGTTGATGGCCGCGGATCGTCGGCCGGACCTGATGCTGCACGATTTCGGCGAGGCTTACCCGCTGGACGCGCGCGCAGTGGTGCTGTTCCATTTGGCCGTGGAGGTTTGACCGGACGGATCGCAGGGACGATGGCTGCAGGTCAGGGACAGAAGATGCACTTTGCCCACTCAATGCCGTTCGGCGCCGAGGTGCAGGATTCCTGCGTGCGCTTCCGCGTATGGGCGCCGATGGAGCGGACTCCCACGCTGGTGGTCGATGCCGGTGCCGGTGAGCGCCGTCTGCCGATGACGCGCGGCCAGAACGGCTGGTTCGAATGCATCACCGATGCAGCGGTGCCCGGCTCCCGCTATCTGTACGAACTGGACAGCGGCCAGCGCGTGCCCGATCCCGCTTCGCGCTTCCAGCCCCGCGACGTCCACGGGCCAAGTGAAGTCATCGACCCCGCCGGATATGCATGGCGCGTGCCCGGATGGCGTGGCCGGCCCTGGCGCGAAGCGATCCTGTACGAGCTGCACGTCGGTGCATTCGCCGGAGACTACGACGGCGTGCGCCGCAAACTCGAGCACCTTGCAACGCTCGGTGTGACCGCGGTGGAACTGATGCCGCTATCGGACTTCGAAGGCCGCCGCAACTGGGGCTACGACGGGGTGCAACCCTTCGCGCCCGACGCGAGCTATGGACGCCCCGAATCCCTGAAGGCGCTGATCGACGCCGCGCACGAATGCGGGCTCATGATGTTCCTGGACGTGGTCTACAACCATTTCGGCCCCAGCGGCAACTATCTCGGCGCGTACGCACCGCAGTTCTTCACGGACGCTTACCGCACGCCCTGGGGCGAGGCCATCGATTTTGCGCAAGCTGTCGTGCGCAACTATTTCATCCACAACGCGCTTTACTGGCTCGACGAATACCGCTTCGATGGCCTCCGGTTTGACGCGGCGGACCAGATCCGGGACACGGGCGACCCGCACATCCTCGCCGAGATCGCTTCGACCATTCGTCTGACGCACCCGGACCGGCTCGTCCATCTGGTGCTGGAAAATGACGCGAACGCCGCCCGTTGGCTGGAGCGGGATGGTGCATCCCCGAAGTGGTACGACGCCCAGTGGAACGATGATTTCCATCATGCGGCGCACGCGCTCGTCACGGGGGAGGACGGTGGCTACTACATGGACTACGCGGACGCGCCGGCCGGCGCACTCGCGCGCGCGCTCGCCGAAGGTTATGTGTATCAGGGCGAGTTCTCCGCGTATCGCGGTCGCGCGCGTGGCGAACCCAGCGCGCGATTGCCGCCGCTCGCCTTCGTCAATTTCCTGCAGAACCACGATCAGATCGGCAACCGCGCGTTCGGCGAGCGCCTTGCCGCGATCGCCGATCCGCAGGCGGTGGAAGCGCTTTTGGCGATATTGCTCCTGGCGCCGTCGATCCCGCTGCTGTTCATGGGCGAGGAATGGGGAGCCAACCAGCCATTCCTCTTTTTTTGCGACTACCGCGGCGAACTCGCGGATGCGGTGCGCGAGGGACGGCGGCGCGAATTCGGAAAGTTCGCCCCATTTTCCGATCCCGCCGCGCGCGAGCGGATCGCGGATCCCAACGCCGAGTCGACGGTGTCTGCCTCACGGCTGGACTGGTCGGCGGCAGAATCCGTCGCCGGATCGCACCGGCTTGCGTACGTGCGGGAACTGCTGGCCATTCGAAGCCGTGACATCGTGCCGTACCTTCGCGAGGATTCGCACGGCGGCCGCTACGAATCGCTGGATGCCTGTGCCTTCCAGGTGAAATGGCGGTTGGCGGACGGTGCATGCCTGCACCTGATCGCCAATCTCGCCGCGGACACGGCGGTCGCGGCCGACGGATCATTGCCCGGGCGCCGGCTGTTCGCCACGCGCAACCTGGCGGCCCGTTTGCATCCGGGTGATTTGCCGCCTTATTCGGTCGCATGGAGCTGCGAATGAGGTTGCGCGAGCTCGCCCAAGGTGCCGGTATCGAATTGGAATACGTGGACAGTTGGGGCGAGCGCCGGATTGCCTCGAAGGCCACGCAACGGGCGCTGCTGGAAGCCATGGGGTTCGGCCGCGGAGGCGGAGAAGAACCCCGGTTGTCCTCTGCGCTGGAGCGAAGTCCGGGCGACGGAGCATTCCCCACGCCGCCTCGCGCGAGTCGTGCCTGGCGTCCGCCGGTCCTGGAACACGATGGCCGGCGCTGGGGCATTTCCGTGCAGTTGTACGGCTTGAAATCGGCACGCAACTGGGGCATCGGTGATTTTTCCGATCTGGCGACGCTCGTGCGGGGAGCGGCTTCGCTCGGCGCCGCGGTCGTCGGGATCAATCCCCTGCACGCATTGTTTCCCTGGCATCCCGAGCAGGCCAGCCCGTACGCGCCGAGCAGCAGGCGCTTCATCAATCCTCTTTATCTGGATATCGAGGCCATCGACGACTTCGAGAGGTGCGCCGCGGCGCATGAATACATCGCGAGGCCGGATTTCCAGCGGCGGCTGCGCGATGCGCGTGCAGCGGCGTGGGTCGATTATGCGAGCGTCACGTCGTTGAAATGGCCCGTGCTCGCGATGCTTTACCGGGAGTTTCGGCGCCGGTGCCTCGGCCGCGAGCGCGATCCGCGTGCCGCTGCGTTTCGGGCATTCCGGCGCGAACGCGGCGCAGCATTGCGCAGCTTCGCGGTTTTCCACGTGATCGCGGAAGTCCAGCAGGAAGTCGACTGGCACCGCTGGCCGGCTGCTTTGCGGGATGCCGCGTCCCTGGACGTCGAGAGGTTCGCGTCCGGGCACCTGGAAGCCGTCGAGTTCCATGAGTACGTGCAGTGGCAGGCTGCGCTGCAGCTTCAACGTGTGAATGCCGTGGTGCGCGCGTGCGGCATGAGCATCGGCGTGTATGCGGACCTCGCGGTGGGTGCCGCCCCCGACGGCGCGGAAGTCTGGAGCGCGCAGGAAGCGTTCGTGCGAATGGTCACGATCGGCGCGCCCCCCGACGCGCTCAACCTGCGCGGTCAGGATTGGCGCTTGCCGCCCCTGAAGCCGGATCATGCCGTCGCGCACTATGGCGATCTGCTGCGGGACACGATGCAGCAGATAGGGGCGTTGCGGATCGACCACATCCTGGGCCTGATGCGGTTTTTCTGGATTCCGGCGCGGGCCGAACCTTCGGCCGGTGCGTACGTGCGTTATCCCTGGCGCGCCTTGCTGGCTCTGCTCGTGGACCAGAGCCGGCATCATCATTGCCTGGCGATAGGCGAGGACCTGGGAACCGTGCCGCCCGGACTGCGGGAAGCGATGCATACGGCAGGGATCCTCTCGTGCCGGCTGCTGTATTTCGAGGACCGCGATGGCGAATTTCCGCGTCCGGACGCATTTCCCGCCGAGGCGCTCGTCGCGGCAGGCACCCACGATTTGCCGTCCCTGCCGATGTGGTGGCGCGGCGACGATATCAACTTGCGCGAACGGCTGCGACTGTGGCCGGACCGCGAGGCACAGGCGCGCGAGTTCACCAGCCGCGAACGCGCGCGGCACGCGCTGGTGGACCGGCTGAGGAGCGAAGGGCTCTACGCGGACAACAGCGTGCCCGAAGATGCCCCGGTCGAGGAACTGTATGCGTACCTGTCGCTGACGCCGTGCAAACTGCTGATGGTGCAGTTGGCCGATGTGTTGGGCGAGCGCGTGCAGGTGAACGTGCCCGGTACATCCGGCGAGTATCCGAACTGGCGGGCGCGCCTGTCGCGCCCGCTTGGCGAAGCACTGGAGGACCCGCGGATGCGCAGGACCGCCGCGAGACTCAACGCCGACGGACGGAGCGATCATCCGCAATGATCCCGCGCGCGACCTATCGGCTGCAGTTCAACCGCGGGTTCACGTTCTACGATGCCGCTGCGCTTGCGCCTTATCTCGCCGCGCTGGGCGTGAGCCATCTTTATGCGTCGCCGTGGCTGAAGGCGCGCGCCGGCAGCACGCATGGCTACGACATCGTCGACTACCACGCCTTCAACCCCGAACTCGGCGGAGAGGACGGTTTCGAGCGCCTGAACCGTGCGCTGACCCAGGCGGGATTGCGACAGATCGTGGATTTCGTGCCCAATCACATGGGCGTGGTGCAGGCGGAAAACGCCTGGTGGACCGATGTGCTGACGTGGGGCAGGGCGTCGCCTTACGCCGAGTATTTCGACATCGAATGGGCACCATCTGAGCCGCGCTTGCACCACAAGGTCCTGCTGCCGGTCCTGGGCCGTCCGTACGGGGAGGCACTCGAAGCCGGCGAGCTGACGCTGCAGTTCGATTCGTCGCGCGGCACCCTGGATGTTTGTTACCACGAACATCGCTTCCCGCTCGCAGCGCGCAGTTATCCGCGGGTGATCCGCGCAGCGGTCGGGCAGGCGGATGATGCCGCTCCGCTTCTTCAGGGCTTGGCGGCCGACTTCGGCCGCCTCAGGACGAATACTCCCGCCGGAGTGCGACGTGCGCGCACCGCGTTCGAGCGGCTTGCCGCGCGCCTCGCCGGCGATGCGTCGGTACACGCGGCGATGCGTCGCGGCGCGGCGCAGTTTTCGGGCGTTCCCGGCGAGCCGGGCAGCTTTCGCGCGATGCACCGTTTGCTGGAGCGCCAGCATTACCGCCTGGCGTATTGGCGGACGGCCTCGGAAGAAATCAACTATCGGCGGTTTTTCGATATCTCAGCATTGGCCGCCATTCGCATGGAGCGGCGCGACGTCTTCGACGACGTGCACGCGCTGGTCCATCGGCTTCTCGAAGAAGGCAAGCTGGACGGCTTGCGCATCGATCATGTCGATGGCTTGTACGATCCAGCCCGGTACTGCCGTCGCCTGCGGCGCCTCGCGCCGGGCCGCGCCTACCTGGTCGTCGAAAAAATTCTCTCGCGCGGCGAAGCGTTGCGGCCGGATTGGCCGGTGCAGGGGACGACCGGCTACGACTTCATGAATCAGGTGAACGGGCTTCTCGTGAATGGCGCGAGCGAAGCGGCGATGACGCGAGCCTGCCGGCAGTTCACCGGTGCGCGCGCTGATTTCGATGAAGTCGTTTACGCATCGAAGAAACAAATCATCGATACCAGCTTCGGCAGCGAACTCGGCGCGCTCTCGCGGCGGCTGCATCGAATCGCGGGACGCCATTGGCGCGCGCGCGATTACACCTTGCGCGATCTGACCCGGGCGCTGGTGGAGATCGCGGCGTCGTTTCCCGTGTATCGCACCTACGTCGATGGCCGCCCCGCCGCCGCGCCGGACCTCCACTACATCGAACAAGCCGTGGCCGCCGCGCAGCGCCGCTGGCCCGGGGAAGCCAAGGCCATGTTCGAATTCATCGGATCGGTGCTCGCGGGTGCTCCTCCCACGTCGCGCGGCGTTGCAGGACCGCACGTGGAAGCGACGCGGCTGGCGCTGAAATTCCAGCAGTTCACGAGTGTCGTGATGGCGAAGGGATTCGAGGATACGGCGCTGTACCGCTATCACCGTCTGGACGCGTTGAACGACGTGGGCGGCGATCCGCGCCAATTCGGCACTACGGCCGCCGATTTTCACGCGGCCAACGTGACACGTGCGCAGCATTGGCCACACGGCATGCTTGCGACGGCCACCCACGACACCAAGCGCGGGGAGGATGTCCGCGCCCGCTTGGCTGCGCTGACGGAAATTCCGTGGGCCTGGGCGCGGGCCGTTCGGCGGTGGGCGATCCTCAACCGTTCCGCAAAGCGCGACGTCGGCGGCGTCCTCGCGCCCGAGTCCAATGACGAATACCTGCTGTACCAGACGTTGATCGGCGCCTGGCCGGTTGAATTGTCCGAAGAGGCATGGGATCAGACGGTGGCCGACACGTTTACGCGCAGGGTGCAGGCCTACATGACGAAGGCGCTCCGCGAAGCGAAGCAACGTTCGTCGTGGACCGATCCCGCCATCGGATACGAGCAAGCCACCAGTGACTTCGTTGCCGCCATCTTGAACGGCGAACAGCAGGACGGGTTCCTCGCGTCATTTCTTCCGTTGCAGGAACGCGTTGCCGAACTGGGCGTGCACAACAGCCTGGTGCAGCTCGTGCTCAAGCTGACTAGTCCCGGCGTTCCCGACATCTACCAGGGCGGCGAGCTCTGGGACTTGCACCTGGTCGATCCCGACAATCGCCGCAGCGTGGATTTCGAAACGCGTCGGCGGATGCTGGCGCGAATCCGTGCGCTCGATCCGCTCGGGCCGCAGGAGCGCGCAGAAGCGGTAACCAACCTGCGAAAACACTGGCGTGACGGCGCCATCAAGATGTACGTCCTGTACCGGCTGTTGCAGTTGCGTGCGAAGCAGCCGGACTTGTTCGAACAGGGTGGCTACACAGCTTTGGACGTCGGGCCAGTGGATGTTCCGGAAGACGCTCGGGATTCGGTGATCGCATTCGCGCGCAGCGCCGGCGGACAGTGCATCGTGGTCGCGGCATCGTTGCGCGCCGGCCTGGCAGTGGCGGGAAGAAGGGCGCGCATTCGTATCGGCGACGATGCCGACGCCGCGTTCACCGACGTCCTGAGCGGCCAATCGTTCCGCGACAGGCACGTCTTCCGTGGCGCCCGGTTGTTTCAACATCTTCCGGTTGCGGTGCTGTCGACCGGGTGACCGCGACCGGGTGTTGCAGAAAGCACGTACACACGCGACAACGCCGGCTCGCACGGGCCAGGCGCGCGCGATCAGTAACTCGCGATGCCGCGTTCGCGCCCCCAGACGACCGCGGCGCTGCGGCGCTTCACCCCGATTTTTCCGTACAGATTCGCGACATGGTTGCGGACCGTGTTGCGCGACAGCTTCAACGTGGCCGCGATCTCCGAATCGCTGTGACCCTTGCAGATCAATTCGAGCACTTGTGCTTCACGCGGCGTCAAAGCGGCCAGCTCGCCGCGCGTACCCACGGGATGGCGTATCTGCGCGAGCTTTTCCAGGACGGTGTGGCTGAACCACGACGTGTCCTTCATGACCGTTTCGATCGCGCGGACCACGTCGGCATCCGAGCGCTTGCGCTCGGTGATGTCCTGCACCACGCAAAGCACGCAGGCCTCGTCGCGGATCGACATCGGCTCGGCCGAGAGCAGGCACTCGATGGTCGCGCCTTCGCGCGTCAGCAGCGGAGCTTCCCGGTTACGCACTTCCTGTCCCGAGTCGATGCTGACCCGCAGATCTTCCAGCACCTTGGCTGCATCCCAAAATCCGATTTCCCGGACGGATCGCCCCTGGATGTCCGGAAGCTTGTATCCCGTCACCGCAGCAAAGGCGTCATTGGCGGCCAACACACGCCAACCCGACCTCGCGCAGATCAGCATCGGAACCGGCGCCAACCGGAAAGCCTTGGCGAACCGCTCCTCGCTGAGCCGCAACGAGTTTTCCGCACGCTTGCGGGCGTCGAGGTCGTTGAAGGTGAACAACACGCAAGGCTTGTCGGCGATTTCGATGGGCTGACCTGCCACGATCACGAACTTGTCGACGCCGCCCTTGACCCGAAGTACGGCTTCCTGTTGCGGAATGGTGCGATGCTGGCGCATCGCCGCGATGGCCTGCTCGCGATGCTCGGCGTCGCGCAAGGCGTCCAGGTCGCGAAACGGCCGGCCAACCACCTCGTTCGCCGTGAAGCCGGTCATCTCCAGAAAGCCGTGATTGGCCTTGATGTAGCGTGACTCATCGAGCTGCAAAATCACCGCCGGGGCCGGATTGGCTGCGAACGTCCGCTCGAAGCGTTCGTCTGCGCATTCCTCGGCGGTCATGTCCTTGATGACGAGCGCCAGCGAATCGACGGCCCCGCGTGTGCCGAGCACCTGGAAGCCACGAAGCTCAAGTACGCGGCGGAAATCGCCGTTCGACCGACGCGTCACCTCCACCGCGATGCCATCGAAGCACTCGCCCCTGGCCAGGCGATGCAGAGGGTATTGCTTCGCAGTCAGCAGGTGGTTGTTGAGATAGCGCAGGACGAACCGCTTGCGATATCCGGCGGGATCGCCGCCCAGTTGCGCGATCCGCTTGCAGCCGTGCATCTCCAGCGCGGCCTGGTTCGCCCATTCGATCGAGCCGCGGGGATCCAGCAGCAGCACTCCCTGGATCAGGTTCGAGATGACCTGCTGAAGTTCGTGGTGGCGGTTGTTCGGTCGCTTTGTCGGTGCGGCAGCCATGGGTCAACTCGCGTCGATGCGCTGGATGATGAAGCTTATGGGTCCAAACGACGCGTACGCCAATCGGTAGAAAAATACCAGATACGGTGGTAACAACTTCTCTGTCGCAGCGCCGCACTCAAGCGTACGCTTGCGCGAGCCTGATCGGAATTCCCGTCGAAGCATACTGTCCGGAGACGCCCGCGGGCGATCCGGAAATCGATGGCTGCATGATGGCATCATCTGCCTCTCGTCCGGCGACAATGGAGAATGGAATGAGCGACGACCGCATCAGGGACGAATGGTTGCAGATCACCGACAAGCTCAGACGACGCTGGCGCAAACTGACGGCAGAGGATGTACTGTGTTCCGGTGGCAATTCCGATTACCTCGCGCGGTTGTTGCAGGAGCGCTACGGCGTCGACTGGAACGAAGCGGTACTCCAGGTGACCGAATTCGAGAGTGAACTTTGGCCAGACGCGCAGGACGGATGACCGGAATCCGGCGAACGAACTTCGCCGGGGTGAAGTCGAACGAACGTCACGAGCGGCTCGCCGCCAATCGCGGTTCGCGGCAGTCGTGGGTTGCCGCCGCAACGATGGCAGCGAAGTTTGTAGCCGTGCCCAGGCGCGGACCGGCGATGGGCGCCGGTGAATGGACTCTGGAACAAGACTAGGAGAGAACAGCAGTGAAAGCTGGTGCTGTGACCTGTGATGCGCTGCTGGTGGACGACAACGATGGATTTGCGCGGGTGGTCGCGGAGGTGGCGCGCCAGTGCGGATGCAAGCTGGTACGGGCGGAGACGCTGGATCAGGCGCGGGAGCTGACGGCCAAGCAGGGGTTCGACCTGATCCTGGTGGACATCGAACTGCCGGACGGCAACGGGCTGGATCTGCTGGACGACCTCGAGGTCGACGCGCACGGGCGCATTGCGATCGTGACGGGGGCGCCGAGCGTCGAGAGCGTGCTGCGGATCCTGAAGTCGCCGGTGGTGGATTATCTGGTCAAGCCGGTGACGGCGGCGGCGTTGCAGCAACTGTTCACGGAAGCCAACGACTACGCGCGGCACCGCACGACGCTGGCGGAGTCGGCGGGCGGGATGATCGGGCGTTCGCCGCAGATCCGGGCGTTGCTCGGCGAGATCGCGCAGGTCGGGCCGACGGACGTCTCGGTCCTGGTGCACGGCGAGAGCGGGACGGGCAAGGAACTGGTGGCGCGGGCGCTGCACCACGCGAGCGGTCGCAGCGGCGCGTTCGTGGCGGTGAACTGCGGCGCGCTGGCGCAGGACCTCCTGGGCAGCCTGCTGTTCGGGCACGAGCGGGGCTCGTTCACGGGTGCGGTGCAATCGCATACCGGGTATTTCGAGCAGGCACAGGGCGGGACCCTGTTCCTGGACGAGATCACGGAAATGCCGCAGGCGCTGCAGGTTTACCTGCTGCGCGTGATCGAGACGCGGACCTTCACCCGGGTGGGCGGCACCCGCGAGATTCCGGTGGACGTGCGGCTGATCGCCGCGACCAACCGGGAGCCGCGCGCGTGCATGGAGGAGGGCCTGCTGCGCCAGGACCTTTATTACCGCCTGAGCGGCTATCGGCTGCACACGCCGCCGCTGCGCGAGCACCGTGAAGACATTCCGCTGCTGGCGCGGCATTTCCTGGACAGCCTCAACCGCCGCTACGGCACCGCCAAGCACTTCGCGCCCGAAGCCCTGGTGCGGATGGGCGAAGCGGCGTGGCCCGGCAACGTGCGCGAGCTGCGCCACGCGGTGCAGCGCAGTTATCTCATCGCGCGCGAAGGCAACCAGCTCGATTTCCAGCCCGAGAGCATGCCGCACACGGCGACGGATTCCGACCAGTCCGGGTTGGTGAAATTCACGGTGGGCATGTCGTTCGAGGACATCGAACGCGAGATGCTGCTCAAAACCCTGGCGCGCTGCGGCAACAACAAGAGCCGGGCGGCGCGCATCCTCGGGATCACCTCGAAGACGATCTACAACCGGCTGGTGCGTTACCGCGCCCTGGGGTTGATCGACGATGCCACGCTTCACGGCTCCATCGACGATCCGTCCGAAGAGGAGCCTGATCTGTCCCGTTGATGCGGACGATTCCGCTGGTTCGTCCGCAGGTCAAGACAAGGCGTCCTTTACGCGCGTCAGCGCCTCGTTGATGGCGGCAAAGAACCTCTTCACCGTACGCGGGTCGTCCGCCTCCTGTTCGTACCAGTTCAACAGGAACGCGAAGTACACCCAGCGACCGGCAAAGAACATTCCCCCGGCAAAAGAGCGCGCGTGGAAGCCGGGCGCGTCCGCATTGCCGCTTTTGCCGTAGGCACTGACTCCCAGAGGAACCGGGATCAGATAGATGAAGTCGCACAACGTGAGGACCCGGCGGAACTCCTGCAACGTATCGCGCTGCCGGAAGAAGCGGCCCCGCAACGCTTGCGAATAGTACGTGACGAAATCCTCCGCCGTGGATGCAAGCGTCTCCACGTCGTTCAAAAACGGATGCACGATCCGTCCCCCGTGGGCGAGCTTCAACAACTCGTCCCAGGTGATCGTCATGTAATTCTTCGCGCCGAACAGGTATCCGGCGAAAATCCGTGTATTGTCAGGCACCCATGTCTGCATGAGTCCGGCTGACGCGATCAGTTTGCGGATGTTGTCCGCGCCGACCAGGTTGAAGATCATGTCCGTCGCGGTGTTGTCACTGCGCAGGATCATCGCTTCCAGCGCCGTTCTCTCCGAAACCATGCCACTCAGGTCGGGCGGATTGAAGATCGGGCTGCCCAGGGACCAGACGCCCGCATCGAGGTGCAGTTCCTTCGCCTCGAGCACATGATCGATGTCGATGTCCTGCGATTCCGCCTGCCGCTCGGCCTGCCGCAACGCCTCGCAGAGTGCAAATGTCTTGATCGCGCTGGCGGCGAACAGCACCTTGCCCGGATTCATCTGCATGCTGAAACCGGGCCTGCCCCGCTGTGAAGGGGCGTAGATCTTCAATCCGAGGTCGCCCGGCAGGCCGTCAAACAGCTTGGCAATGCCGCTTCTCGAACCAAGTTGCGCGGCCGCGCCCAGCGCTCGCGTCGGGAGCGAAGCGGCGATCGCCGTCACCGCTGCCGTTTTCAGGAATTGCCGTCTGGGGCGAATCATGCTTGCCTCCTGTGTCGCGGCGGTGCCCTCAGCCTGAACAGCGGATAGCCTGACCGCATGACGACATGAGCACTACGTTTGGGCGCGAGGTGAAGTTCGCGTGCCAGGAAATAGGCGGACGCCTTCGCGCCCCGAGCCGGCCAGTGTGCGTTCGAGGACACGCACATCGATCGGCTTGACGAGGTGATCATCGAACCCGGTGTCGAGCGCGCGCTGGCGGTCTTCGGGCTGGCCGTAGCCGGTCAGGGCGACGATGCGCATCGTGTCGCAGGCGGGCAGGTCGCGCAGGCGGCTCGCCAGCTCGTACCCGTCCATCTCCGGAAGACCGATATCGAGAAGAGCCACCTCGGGCCTGAAGCGTTCGACGGCTTTCAAAGCGTCCCGGCTGCTGTAGACGGCCTCCGCGTGATGGCCTTGCGCGGTCAGGAGCATGGCGATCGAAGTCGCCGCGTCGACATTGTCGTCCACGATCAGCACGCGCAGCGGTCGCACGCTTTCGCTATCGGCATCAGATTTGCCATCCATGGGCCGCGGGATGCGCGGCAGGCGAATCGTGAACGTCGAGCCGGCGCCGGTCCCTTCGCTGTGCGCGGTCACTTCGCCGCCGTGCATCTGGATCAACTGCTTGACGATCGCGAGCCCGATCCCGAGGCCGCCTTGCGCGCGGTCGAGTCCTTGATGATCCTGCACGAACAGGTCGAAGATGCGCGGCAGGAGCTCGGGGGCGATGCCGACGCCCGTATCCGAGACCTCGACACTGACGGTGCTGTCGGATGCCTGCGTTTCCACACGAATCTCGCCGCCCGGGTCGGTGTACTTCACGGCATTGGTGAGGACATTGACCATGCACTGCACGAGGCGCGTGGGATCGCCCCGGACGTAGAGCCGCTGGCTGGACGTGGTGAGAGAGATCTTGTGCTGCTTGGCTCGCAGCCGGGGCTCCACCGTTTCGACGGCTTCCGCGATGACACTGCCGAGCTCGATCGGCCGGCATTGGAGCTGGATGCGTCCTTGCGTGATGCGGCCGACGTCGAGCAGGTCGTCCACGAGCCTCGTCAAGTGCGAGACCTGGCGCTTGATGATGTCGATCGCAGTCTGGGCGCTCGGGTTCTCGCCGCCGATGCCGAGCGCCAGCAGTTCGCTCGCGTTGCTGATGGGCATCAGCGGATTGCGGAGCTCGTGGCCGAGCAGGGCGAGAAACTCGTTTTTGCGTTGGTCGGCTGCACGCAGCGCTTCTTCCCGCTCCTTCAACTGCCGGTTGGATGCCTCCAGGAGCTGCCGTGCGCGAACCGCGTCTTCCAGCAGATTCAAGGCAGCGCGGCGCTGCTCCATCGCCTCGATGTATTCCATGGCTTCATAGGCCGCGGAGGCGAAGCGGCCGAGGCTCTCGAGGATCCGCAAGTCCTCGGCGTCGAACTGGCGCTCGGGGTCGTGGGCGATCACCCAGATCGTGCCGACCGCCTTGCCGCCTACATAAAAGGGGACGAGCAGCCCTTCTTCGGCCAACGGTGTCGCCGCTTCGAGATACGGATAGCGTTGCTCCCAATGACTGAAGAGCAGCGGTGCATTCCGGGCGAGCACGTCGCCGCAGGGCCCGAAGCCGCTCGGCGTACCGCCGCCCAGATGCGGCGACCAACGGCCCGCAATGGCGGCCCAATAGAATCGTTCGCCGTCCTGCGTGAGCAGGCTCAGTCCGGCCGAACCGGCCCGAAGCACCTCGAGGGTCTTGTCGGCCAGCGTCTGCAGGATCGTTCGAGGCGCGTCCGCGAGCGCCTGCACCAGGCTCGCCAGGGCGCGGTTCTCGGTTGCGTAATCGGGAGGCCGATGGGTGCGCTCCCGCAGTTGCTCGGTACGCAGCACCGCCTCGAGCGGAACCGGGCTCTCGCATTTCTCCGTGCCACAGGCCGTTGCGCCGGCGGGCGCCTGCGCGGTCTCGTCCAGTTGGTCGAGCGGATAGACGGGGTCCTCGCCCAGTCGCCGCCGCAGTTCATTGACTTCCTGCTTCAGCTCGATCATGCGCAGCTCACGACCCACCGCGGCGTGATTGAGGCGCGCCAGCTCCGCCGCGTGTCGGTTGAGATCATCGTTCGACTGCTGCAGCGTCCTTTCCACACGATGATGCGCAGAGACGTCACGGGCGATTTTCGCCGCGCCGATGATGTTCCCGCCCGCGTCCCGCACGGGCGAAACCGTGATCGACACTTCGACCGTCCGGCCGTCTTTTGCCACGCGCGTGGTCTCGAGCTGCCGGATGCTTTCGCCGCGCCGGATGGTTTCGAGGATGTACCGCTCCTCTTCCAGCCGCTCCGGCGGAATGATGAGGTTGATCGGCTGCCCCAGCGCCTCTGCGGCCGTGTAGCCGAACATGCGCGCCGCAGCCGGATTCCACGACAGGATGCGGCCGCCGAGATCCTTGCTGATGATCGCGTCTTCGTGGGACTCGACGATGGCCGCGAAATGAGCCGTCGCCTTCTGCTGGACAGGCGCTTTCGAAGGGGCTCGAAGCGAGGTATTCATCTCGGATCACCTGCCGGTGGTGGACGCGGCCAAGGGGCCCAGGGCGGGCCCCTGTTCCCACACCGAGAACGCTGCAGAGCGTACTGTACGCCAATTCCGGTAGTTCCGCGACCGCGCCACCAGTGGCCGTGCAGCGGTCGACAGACCGCGCTGGATTTGCGCGACAGCCGCCGCTGCATCGGGCCGTTCGCCGGGGTGAAAACCATGCTGACGATTCTTCAGCTTGCGCTGAGCTCGGCTTCGACTGTTGTAGAGTCTGCCGGCGTCGCCGAACCGTTGCGACACCGGCAGGAGGAACCATGGTCATCAGTACGCAGGGCCGCTACACGCGCACCGCGATCGTTCTGCACTGGCTCATTCTCGCGCTGCTTGCCGCCCAGTACACCGTCGGCTGGACGATGCCGCACATCGGCCGCCACACGCCGGTGACCACGCTGATCAGCCTGCATTTCTCGATCGGCGTGCTGATACTCGGCGTCATCGTCGTCCGCCTGATCTGGCGGATCATCCACGGCGAACCCGCGCCGGAGGCGGGCGTTCCGCCATGGCAGGTGCGCTCGGCACGCGCCATCCATCGGCTGCTGTACCTGTTGCTGGTCGTGGTGCCGCTGCTCGGCTGGATCAACGCCTCGTATCGCGGCATGCCGATCACGTTCTTCGGGCTTGTCCACGTGCCGCCGTTGGTCGCGACCCGTGCCGCCGGCTGGGGCTGGACCGGCGACATCCATACGATCGTCGCGGAGTACGGGATTCTTCCCTTGGTGGGCCTGCATGTCGCCGCGGCGTTGTACCACTTCTTCATCCGCCGCGACCGCGTCCTGCAGCGCATGCTGCCGGGCGTGTGATGCTGGAACCTATCTCAAAATACCGTTCGCCCCCGGATCAAGTCGGGGGCGGCTCTGAGCGAAGCGCCGCAGGCGCGAAGTCGAAGGGCGGCAAGTTTCTGTTTTCGCGTGTTTCGACTTCGCGAAGCTTTGCTTCGCTACGCTCAACGCGAACGGTTGGAACAATTTGAGATGGGGTTCTGGTGAATTCAGAGCGGCAAAGAAGTGGACGCTACACACTCGAGCGACGGTCCAGTTGGTGCGTGTGTCGTGAAATCAGACGCGTGATCTCGGCTGACAACTGCTGCTGTGTATAAGGCTTGGCAATCCGGGGGAGCTCGATGGGCTGCGTGCCTTGCAGCTCGGCATAACCGGTTGCCAGCAGGATCGGCAGCTTCGGATGCTGCTTGCGGAGGGCGACGGCAAGATCCACGCCGGTCATGCCTGGCATGGCGTAGTCGGTTACCACGATGTCGGGAGCAAGACCATCCTGCAGCAGGACGAGAGCCTCGTGGCCGGAGTGCGCCTCGGTGACCCGATGACCGAGGTCTTCCAACAGTGCAGCCGTGCTGCTGGCAATCAGCGCATCGTCGTCCACCAGCAATATCGTGGCCGGCGCTGCTGCGGCTTCGATTGGCGCGGGCAGCGTGAGGGGCGCCGGTGCAGTTTCGGCAACGGGCAACCATAGATCCGCCCGGGTGCCCTCGCCCAGGGTACTGTGCAGCCGGAACGCGCCGCCCGATTGCTCGGCGAGCCCGTGCACCATCGAGAGCCCCAATCCCGTGCCCTTGCCGGCGCCCTTGGTGGAGAAGAACGGCTCGACTGCGCGGGCCAGTGTTGCCGCGTCCATCCCGGCCCCCGTGTCCTGCACCGAAAGTCGCACGTACTCACAGGGTTGAAGATCCGGTTGCTCCGCGGTTGCAACGCAGCGCTCCATCGCGATCGTCAAGGTCCCGCCGGCAGGCATGGCGTCGCGTGCGTTGACCGCCAAGTTCAGCAATGCCATTTCCAACTGATTCGGGTCGATATTGACGTTGGGCAAGGGCTCGCCCGCATGGATTTCCACGTTGATCAGCGGCCCGACCGATCGTTCGATCAGGTCGCGCATGTCCTGGACCAGGGTTTGGATGTTGGTTGCGCGCGATTGCAACTCTTGCTTGCGGGCGAAGGCCAGCAATCTCTGCGTCAAGGTGGCGCCGCGCCGCGCGCCCTCCATCGCGCCATGCAGCAGTCTCGCTTGGCGCGGATCATGATCGATTTTCCTGGCCAGCAATTCCAGATTGCCGATCACTGCCATGAGCAGGTTGTTGAAATCGTGTGCGACGCCTCCCACGAGTTGCCCCATGGTTTCCAGCTTCTGCGCCTGCATGAGAGCCGCCTGAGCTCGTTCCCGACGCTTGCTTTCTTCGCGCAACTGCTCATTGGCGCTTTGCAGCGCCTGGGTGCGTTGTACGACCAGGTGCTCCAGATTCTTGGCCGCGTGTTGCTGTGCTTCGAGGTACGCGCGGGCTTCATATTGGCGGGCGCGGCCGCGCTTGGCCGACAGCACTGCTGCCTGAAGCGAGATCGCCTGCATGGGGCGTTCGAGAAAGGAGATGTTGCGGAGTTTGCCGACGATCCGGCGCCTGAACTCCGTGAATTGCGGCCCGTCGTTCTGGTTGGTTATGACAATGAAGGGAAAATCCGACCAGGGCGGCTGGGCATTCACCCACGCGGTCAGTCGTTCTATCGATTTCCCATAGAGCGCCTCCTCGGCGACCAATGCGAGATCGGCGCCCCGGTCGAGTTGCATGAGAAGTTCGCAGACGTCGCCACAAATGTGCGAATCGAGACCAGCTTGCTCCACCAGCTTCGCGCAGGCGGCGGCGTCCCGACCGACCGGCGCAAGAATCAGCACGTTGCCTTCAGGCATCTCGGCTTGCCTGGCTGCCGTTTTCCGGCAGCAGCGGAGCCATCTCGCCCGTGTAGACGGGCGTTCCGGAAAAGATTCCGGTGAACCCTTTGAGCGGAGGACTGAGGCGCACCCCGCCGTAGCTCAGCCGAAATTCCCGAATCGTGTGTTCGTGATTCCCGCTGCGTTTTTTCACTACCGAAAGCGCGCGGCGTACCGTGCCGTCATACTCGAAATAGCGCAACATCAGCACGGCATCGCTGAGATAGCTGATGTCGAGCGGTGTATCCATGGGGCCGACCAGCCCGTGCTGCGCGAGCACAAGCAATGTCAGCACACCGAGTTGGCTCAGATAACTCAGCAGCTCGTGCATTTGCAGCACAAGAAACCGCTCGTCCGGCATCGAGTTGAGATAGCCGTTCAGGCTGTCGATCACGACGATTCGCGCGTTATCGCGTTCCACTGCAGCGCGTACTCGGTGCGCGAATTCTCCGGGCGACAACTCCGCGGGATCAATCTGCTGGAGCTGGATCAGCCCTTGTTTCATCGCGTCCTCGAACGGCAAGCCCAGGGTGCGGGCGCGTGCCCTGATGGTGCCTCGGCCCTCGTCGAAGGCAAATATGGAGGTGCGCTCGCCACGCTGCGCCGCCGCGATCGCGTAGGTCACGGCAATCGATGATTTGCCGACGCCGGCGGCCCCGATCAGGAGCGCGTTGGTGCCCCGTTCCAAGCCGCCGCCGAGAAGCTTGTCCAGTTCGGCGTTGCCGCTCGGAACGAAGTCTCCAACGAAATCCTTGTGATGCTCTGCCGCGACCAGCCGCGGGTAGATCTTCAACCCGCCGCGTTGGATGGCGAAATCGTGAAAGCCGCCCTTGAAAGGGATACCCCGCATCTTCACCACGCGCAGGCGCCGGCGTTCCGCGCCGTAGCCGATCGCCAATTGTTCGAGCAGCAACACCCCGTGCGCGATGGAGTGGAGCTGGAGGTCCTTCTCATGCGCGGTCAGATCGTCGAGCAGGATCACGGTGCACTTGCGGTTCGAAAAGAAGTGCTTCAACGCAAGGACCTGACGGCGATATCGCAGAGGGTTTTGCGCCAGCAGCCGAAGTTCGGACAGGCTGTCGATCACTACCCGCGCAGGATTGACCTCTTCGACCTTCTCGAAGATGAGCCCACTGGTTTCGCCCAGTTCCATCTCGGCCGGCTGCAGGACGGTCAGTTCCTGGCTGGGATCGAGAGTGGTTTCGGGTGGGACGAGCTCGAAAACAGTGATTCCTTCCAGGGACCATCCATGGCGATGGGCAACCAGTTTCAGCTCGCGTTCGGTTTCAGAAAGGGTAATGTAGAGCGTGGGTTCGCCGAGGCGCACCCCCTCGAGCAGGAATTGCATGGCCAGGGTTGTCTTGCCCGTCCCAGGCCGCCCTTCGTAAAGGTACATTCGCTCAGGGTCGATTCCGCCGCCGAGAATCTCGTCAAGACCCGCGCTGCCGGTGGAGATTCGCAGCGGTTCAACGTCGTCCCGCTCCGGCACGTTACCCTTCTGTTTGCCCATTGCCGTTCCTTCGCCTTCCAGAATCCCGTTCGCGTCAGAAGCGGAATTGTTGTGGCAGATTAGCATTGTCCGCAAGATGTACGTTTGCCGACGGGGCGCCGAATTGCGGCCGCAAGGGGAGCGACACGGGCGCGCATTCGCGTGCAGATGGCTATCTGGCGAAGTAACCGGATTTTGAAGCCGCGGATGACGCACGAAATCCGAAATCGGAGGCTCGGCAGCGTCCACCGCGAAGCCAGATGCTGCGAGGGCCGCAAAGCCTGGCGACCCGGCTTTACGGCATCACGTACATGGCTACTCCTCGGCAATGTGCCCGAGCATGCCAGCTTGGGCGTGACGTCAAGGTGAAGCACGAAATGACCAGCCGGACGTTTCAGCCGATCGATGGTTTCCCGGTGAACACCGCCAATTGGGCTCCGAAGGCGCGCCGGAACGCGGGACGCGCTTCGCCGCGGGCGACATAGGCGGCGAGGTTCGGGTATTCGTCCAGGATGCCCGACGGCCTCAGCCGCAGCAGCGCGTGCACCATCATGAGGTCGCCCGCGCTGAAAGCGCCGTCGAGCCAGTCGGCATCGCCGAGGCGAACGGAAAGGTCGTCCAGCCGGTGGCGGATGCGATCCTTGACGAGCGGCAGGCGTTCCCCGGCCCATGGCTTGTCGCCTTCCAGGATCTTGGCGGTCACGAGTTCGAGGATCGGCGGCTCCACCGTGTTGAGCGCGGCGAACATCCAGGTGATCGCCCGCGCCCGGGCATTCGCGTCGTCCGGCATCAGGCCCGCTTGGCGCTCCGCGATGTGGAACACGATGGCGCCCGACTCGAACAGGACGAGATCGCCTTCTTCATAGGTGGGAATCTGTCCAAATGGGTGTAGCGCACGATGCGCGGGCTCCTTCATCGCGCTGAAAGAAACGAGCCGGACTTCGTAGGGCTGGCCCACTTCCTCGAGCGCCCAGCGGACGCGCATGTCGCGCGCCAGTCCCTTGCCGCGGTCGGGTGATTGTTCGAAAGCAGTGATGGTGGGAATCACGGGAAGGCTCCAAGTGAGTGCAGGGCGTCATCGTGCGCCGGAACATTCGTGGAACCGCAGCTCCGTCCGTTCGGCGCTTTTCGTTGGTTCGCAGACGCGACGAACGACACGCGTATGGATCGACAACCACCGCGACGGTCTGCGCGCCGGTGAATGCTTTTAAAAGCGACGCCGGGCAATTCGGGCGCGCCGCACTGGAAATATTCTCATGCGGCAAAACGTCATTACTCCGGGTTTCGCTGGAACGGGTGCGCAGGCGAGCGTCCGCCGGAATGGATTGTCAGCCTTCAGCGACGAATGTTGTGTCCGATGCGCCAGAGAACACCGGCAGGATCCGTAAGCGTGAAATCCCGGATTCCCCATGGGCGATCTTCCGGTGCGCCGAGGCGCGCGGAGAATCGCGTGACAACGCCAGACGCCTTCACGTGCTGATACCAATCATCCGCGTTTTCGACAAGCATATGCATCATGAAATTGTTCGCATGCTCTGGAACGTAGAACTGCTGCAGCAGAAATGCGGTTCCGCCGTAACGGATGTATGCGAGTTCATGCGACTGCCAAGGTACTTCAAAGCCAATCGCTTCGTAGAATGCAATGGAATCCGCGAGCTGACGAGCTGGAACGAAGGCTTTGATTTCGATGGCCGCAAGATTCATGGGGTGCGTCCAGCAGGGCCTAACGCTTGAAGCAAGCGGCGACGGAATACCGTCTGCCTGACCGAGATGTTGGCCCGCGCCCGTGCCGGGCTTGCAGGCAACAATTTGCGCATATACGATAATTATGCATGAGCCACGACCCCGCGAAGCGCCGCAAGAACCTGCGTAAGCATGGCATCGACCTGCCCAGCTGCATGGAAGCGTTCGATGGACCCATGCTGACCCGAGAGGATGACCGCGAAACTTACGGCGAGCAACGCTTGGTGAGTCTGGGCTGGGCGCATGGCCGAGTGGTTGTGCTTGTGTGGACCGACCGCGACGGCGGGCCAAGACTGATTTCATGCCGTGAGGCAGAACCCTATGAATGTGAAGCGTACTACCGCGCGTACCCGCAAATCTGACGTGCCGTACAACCCCAAGAACAAAACGGCAACGTTGAAGTATTGGAAAAATGCCACTACGCATCGAGGCGTGGCCGAACTGCGCGCGAAGCGAGGGAGGCCGGCCAAGCCGCCTGAGGAACGCAAAGAGCAAATTGCCCTGCGCGTGGATAAAGACGTGCTGGAGTGGTACCGCGATCAAGGTGCCGGCTGGCAGACCCGAATGAATGCCGTGTTGAAGGCATTCCGCGACGCGGCAAGCTGATTTGCGGGGGTTGGCGTCTGAATTTGGCGCGACAAGCGCGTCCGCATTGACATGTCCGGCGGGACTACTACGCTCGATGTGAGCCGCCTTCACGGTCGGCCGAGCAAACCATGCGACAACGCCCGTATCCGCCCGTCTGGTTGATGGGCTTGACCGACCTGACCATCGGCATGTACGTCGGCATGCTGATCGTCACCCTGCCGGAATTGCTGGCGGCGCGGCATGTGCCCGAGGCCACCATCGCCACGCTGACGGCAGGCGTGGCGTTTTCGCCGTCGTTCTGGGCGTTTCTGGTTTGTCCGGTTCTCGACGTGCGCTTTACGCACCGGCTTTACGCGGTGTTCGGCGCCGTGGGCTGCGCGGTGTGCCTGACCGCGGCACTATTCAGTCTGCACCACATGGTGCTGCTGGGTGCATTGCTGTTGCTCGGCGCGCTGTCCGGGGTAATGGGAGCAAACGCATTGGGCGGATGGTTCGCCAAAGTCGTTGCACGTGAGGACAAGACACACCTCAGCGCATGGATGACCATTGCCAATTTCATCGGGAACGGACTGAGCGCGGTGGTGGCGGGCGCGGTGATCTCGCACTTGGGACTGCCTGTCGCGGCGCCGTTGCTGGGCGTGTTGCTCTTGCTGCCGGTTGCGATCTATCCATTCATTCCCGTGCAGAAGCCCGACGCGCGATTGGCGCGCGAGAGCTTTGGCCGCTTTTTCGGCGAGATCGTGCAGGTGTTCAAGCGTCGCGAGGTGCTGGTGGCGCTGGCATTGTTCATCCTGCCTGCTGGATCGTTCGCACTGACCAATGTGTTGGGCGGGCTGGGCGCGGCGTTCCACGCTTCGATGCAGGAAGTCAGCGTCGCGGCCGGCATCGGGATTCCCGCGGGCGGAATCCTGGGCAGTCTGTGTTTGCCGCTGCTTGCCCGACGTCTGCGGTTGCGGCCGTTGTTCCTCGCCGTGGGGATCGTTGGTGGCCTGTTTACGCTCGGCCTGTTGTGGCTGCCGCATTCGCCCGCGACGTTCGTGGTTGCGATCGTGGGCGAGAACGTGTTCGAGTCGCTGGCGTACGCGGCCACCTTCGCAATTTCGTTCGAGACGATCGGGCAGGGCAATCCGCTCTCGGCGACGATCTACAGCGTGCTGAGTGCGGCGGCCACCTTCCCGGTCGACTACATGGCCGCGATCGACGGCCATGCATTCCAGTGGCACGGACTGGCCGGCGCGTTCGGCGTCGATGCGCTGGCCGGCATCGCTTCCTGTCTCGCGCTGGCGCTGATGTTGAAGCTGGTTCGCGCAAAATCGGCTGCGGTACCTGGTCCGGCCGACGTTGCGGGTGGCGACAGCGCCAACAATGCCGCCTGATGTCGGCGACGCGTCGACTCGGTGCAGCCTCTGCACGGCAAGGTGAAGGATGGCTCCGGTGCTATTCTTCCGGAGCGTACGAACGCATTGCAGCAGGAGGCAGGCGCCATGGCACAGCGCTTCAAAGTCGGCGACCACGTCACATGGAACTCCGAGGCCGGACACGTCAGCGGCACGATCATCAAGGTGCACACGCAGGATTTCGTTTACAAGGGCTACACGCACCACGCCAGCGAGGACGATCCGCAATACGAGATCAAGAGCGACAAGAGCGATCGCGTCGCGGCGCACAAGGGCTCGGCATTGAGGAAGAAGACCGGCCGCTGAAAGTGCGCGGCAACGCCACACATCCAGTCGATTTCTGACATCTCGGTCCCAAGGGCTAACACGTCGATGAAGACGGGCCAGAGCGGCATTTTCAGTCTGGGAACATCCTCCCACGTGTACCTGGAGTGGGATCTGTCGGACGCCCAGCGTGACCGGGACCTGGCGGCCGCCATCGCTTCGTTGCGCGAACCGCGGACGACGATCGGCGGCGTCAACCTCGTTTCGGGGTTCCGGCCCGAGTTGTGGAGCAAGGTGGCGCCGGACGACATGCCTTCGGGGCTGCACGGGTTCAGGGATCTCACCGGGATCGAAGGATTCGTGATGCCGGCGACGCAGCACGACGCGATCATCTGGTTATCGGGAAGCGCCTATGACGTGCTGTTCGATGTGGCACACCAGATCATTTCCGACTTCCATGGCCTCGCGACGGTGGCCGAGGAAACCGTGAGTTGGCCGTACCGGCACGATCGCGACCTGACCGGTTTCATAGACGGCACCGAGAACCCGTCCCTGATCGATGCGCCGGAAATCGTGCTGGTGCCCGACGGACAGCCTGGCGAAGGCGGGACGGTGCTGCTCCTGCAAAAGTGGATACACGACACCGCGCAATGGGAATCGCTGTCGGTGCACGCCCAGGAACAGGCCATGGGCCGCACCAAGCAGGACAGCATCGAACTCACCGACAAACCGCCGGATTCCCACGTGGCGCGCACCGATCAGGATCAGTTCGGCCATGTGTTTCGGCGCAACATGCCATTCGGCACCACGACGCGCCACGGCACGATGTTCGTCGGGTTTTGCGCCGAGCAACGACCGCTCGCCGCGATGCTGGAAAGCATGGCGGGACTGACCAACGGCGTGCGTGACGCGCTCACGCGCTACACCCACCCGCTCACCGGCGCGTATTACTTCGTTCCTTCGACCGAGCGTCTGCGCGGGTTTGGTGCGGTTGATCCCTGAAATTGCCGCGCATGCATGAAAGACAGTCGCGGTGCTCTTCGTGCGCCGACCGTAGGCCTTTTCAGCGTGACCGATCCCGCTCAGCGGAATCCATTCGGTTTGCGGGCCAGTGCCTTGGCCTGGGCAGCGCGACACCTTTCGAGATAGCGCGCCGCGTGTCCGCGGGATCGGGGCTGAACGTCAACCGGCAGCTGTCACGAACGCTGCAAGATGGCTGAGCGTCGAGTTCAATCCCGTTTGGTGGTCCTCCGGACTGATCCCGGCTGGCACGTCCTCACAACGTACCGTCACGATCGTTCCGCTCTCAGCGGACTCGAATGACCACGATATTCGCATCTCTCCCGCGAACGCAGGATCGTTGCTTTTGAAAGTGACGATCTGTTCGATTCGCTCGTGTGGCACCAGTTTCGCGAATCGAACTTCGACCTCGTCGGTACCGTCGGACGTTTTTCCCGGCGCGCCGCGTTGATCGCCATACGTCAGTCGCAACCTGTAACCGCCGCTTTCTCGGAACGCGAAGGCGAGCATCTTTCCCGTCATGCCTTCGGGTGGCAGCCAAGTTTCCATGGCGTCGGCTGTCGCGAACGCCTCATAAATCCTTGAGGCAGGAGCGCGAATCAGTCTCGATGCCGCGTCTATTCGCCTGGACATTCCTTCGACAGTACCGACACGAGCACCTGCTTGAGATCACGAAACCAGTAGGGCTTCTGCAACACCGGACGATTGCGGAATGCCTCAGGCAGCGCACTGGCGGAGTAGCCGGTGGTGAACACGAAAGGAAGGCCGCGGGCTGCGATGGCTTCGGCAACGGGGAAACTCTGTTTGTCGCCAAGGTTTACATCGAGCAGCGCAATGTCGAAGCTCAGGGTTTCGGCTTTTGCCGTTGCTTCATCGACGCGAGTGGCGAGGCCCACGACCTCGCAACCCAGGTCGCGAAGAAGATCCTCCACCATCATCGCAACGCGTGGTTCGTCTTCGACGACCAAAGCGCGTTTCCCCTGTAGTAGATGATTGGGTTCGTCCATGCAGCCCTGTCTCCCCCGGACACGGCCTCGAATTTAGCGCGACGGCGAACCACGAACTGTGAGAACGGTCTTCATTCTGGTGTTGTGACCCTTGCTTCCTGATCCCGCCACAAATGTGGACTCGATTCCTGTGCGGGGAAATGCCAGGCCAACCTCGCCATGGCGTCGGGCAGCCGTCCACGCTCGATCAGACGCGATCCGAAACCTCGGCGGCAGTCACGCCAGCGACCCGCGCTGGATGCATGCGGCGGAATGGATTGGTACATCCGGGTTGCCGCCGCGTTTGCTCGCGGGGAGTTGCGCACAAAGGCGCCCGCGAAGGATCGCGATCGACGGGGAGTGCAAACTTGTCGCGTGGTACCGAAGCGAGGCGGGCGAACTGCGAAACCACCCTTCAGGCAAGCGCAATCCCTGCGCCTGCCCGAAGCGATGTTCGCCACGTCGGCGGGGCGCGGCGAGTACCAGTCAAGCCGGGAGGGGCTCGACCAAGAAGGGCCTTCCCTGGTCCGATGGAGGGGTCACGGATTAGGCGAGCCTCCACATACGCGGGTGACGACACGGGCTGTCCCTGACGGTGTCTCCATCACGCGCGCTTCCAATTCCAAAGCGTTCTGCGGAAAAACTCCTTCAACTCAACAGATCGCTCTCGAACTCGAACACCTGCAACAGCGCCTCGCGACGATCGAAGCCGTACCGGGCTTGCAAAACGCTTGCCAAGTACTCTGCATTTCCGTCCGGGCGCATTACGTCGTCCCTGGTCAACTTGTGCCACCGGCGCCTGATCCTGTCGGGGATCTCCGACCACCGCAGCATGATCCTGTCATCTGGAATGTAGTCGCGGGCCATTACTGCACTCATTCTTCTGCTCCGTCTTCTGAACTGCATGTGCCTCACGGCGCGGACAGAGATGGTCTGCAATGGCGGGCCAGGAGTCAATGCGATCCCGTCCTGCTGTTGCCAACAGTTCATTGAATTCATGAAGTTTTTTCCGACCGCGCGACTTTTTACATTCTTTTCTTCCTGCCGAACCTAATCGAACGCAGCCCACCGGAACACGCTCGACCGTCCCGACAAAACGTCGTTGCTGTGGAAATTTTGTGGTGCGCAGGCGGCGCTCAATACGCCTGGAACTGTCTCGAGCCAATCTCGTGGCCTCGGCCGCCGTGCCAACCCGCGTGCGCTGTATCGATGGCGCCAAAGTGCGATGATACGCAGGCTTGGCCATCGTCTGTTGGCCGTATCCGTCTTGTCGCTACCCACCAGAGGTCAACCATGAAAGCTCGTCTGCTCGTGATGCTGTTGGCGGCGGTATTGCCGATCTCTGTGCTTGCCGCTCCGGCGCCGCTCACGCCGCAAGCAGTCATCAAGATTCCCGGCGGCGAACACGGCATCGGCTTCGACGACATCGGCTATGCCGCGCAGCTCGATCGCGTCACGGTTCCGGCAGGCGCGACCGGCAATCTGGTATTGATGGATCCGGCGACCCGCGCGCTCACCGTGATCCCGGGCGTGAGCGCTCCGCCCGGGAAGGTCCGGCAACGCCGCGAAGGCACCACGTCCGCGATATACGCTGAAGGCTACCTGTTTGCCAGCGATCACGATCCTGAGGAGGTCGTGACGATCGATCCGCGAACCCATGCCGTATTGGGACGCACGAGACTGGAAAGCGGACCGGATTACGTCCGCTACGTCGCGCGCACCCACGAAATCTGGGTCACCGAGCCCGGCAAGCAGCAGATCCAGGTGTTCAAGCTTTCCGTGGCCCCGAAACCCTTGTTGGCGCCGGAAACGTCGATCCACATTGCCGGCGGCCCGGAATCGCTGGAAATCGACAATGCACGCGACCGCGCCTATGCGAATCTTTGGAAGGGCAAGACCGTGGAAATGGAACTCACCACGCACAAGGTGCTGGCCGAATGGCCCAACACGTGCAAAGGCTCACACGGCATCGCCATTGATCGAGCGAACGAGCACGTGTTCGTCGCCTGCGGCGAAGGCAAGGTCGTGACACTGGCGCCCGCGGAGAAAGGGAAGGTGATCGCAAGCGCACCGGCTGGGGCCGGCATCGACATCATCAGCTACAGCCCGAAGCTGCATCACTTGTACGTGCCCGGAGCGCGCGCAGCCACACTCACGATCTTCGATGCCAGCACTTCGGGTGCGCTGAAGCCGATCGCCGTGTACAAAACCGCGGAGCGCGCGCATTGTGTCACTGACGACGACAATGGCCACGTCTTCGTGTGCGATCCGCGTGCCGGTACGATCCTGGAAATAAATGATCGCTGAGTCAGGCGGTCTGCAGGCCGCGAGTTGGCGATCTCGGTTGCAGCAGTGGCCACGGTGTTGGCATCGAGCGGGAGACCAGAAGCGGCCGCGCGAATGATCCGGGTTCCAGGGCAACTCGTGCTCAGCCGGGATGCAGCGTTTCATTCGGCATCGGAGGTGGCCGCACACGGCTGCGGCGCACAACACGATGTAGTCTGCCGAGACAGGAAATCCGGCAGCGTGGTGTTGAGGTCTCCGCATGTCCGATGATGCAATCAGTGATCCCATCGACATGGATACCAGCGCGATGGCGGGAATCGCCGCCGAGGGCATCCTGCTCGCGGGTGGCATGTGCGCGATCCTGCTGCAGGTCGCGCATCCGGCGGTTGCCCGCGGCGTCGCGCGGCACAGCAACTTCACCTGGCGCGCGATGGATCGGCTGCGCGCGACCATGACCTATGTGTATTGCATGGCGTTCGGGAACCCGGAGGAACGGCGGATCATCCGCGACCATGTCAATCGGGTGCACCGCGGCATCAACGGTGCCGGCTACAACGCCCTCGATCCGGACTTGCAGCTTTGGGTTGCGGCGACGCTCTACCACACGTCCCGCATGTTATATGAGGACTGGGTCGGTCATCTCGACCGCGACACCGCGCAAGCCGCCTACCGCGAATATCGCGTCCTGGGTGTGGTATTGCAGATGCGCGACGATCAGTGGCCGCCGGACGAAGCGGCATTCCGCAGCTACTGGGACGGCATGCTGGATCGGCTGCAGGTGACCGACTCTGCCCGCAGCGTCTGCCATGACCTGTTCCATCCACGTCGCCTCCCGGCATGGATGCGTGCGGCGATGCCGCTCAACCGGCTGATCACGGCCGGCTTGTTGCCGGCCCGGCTCCGTGAGGCCTACGGGATCGAATGGAATGCGCGGCGGGCACGGCGCTTCCGTGCACTCTCGACTGCAACGCGCGCCATCTACCCCCATCTGCCGAGGCCGATCCGGCAACTCCCCAAAACGTGGTATCTGCGCGATATGCGCCGTCGGCTTTCCGCAGTTTAGGCCGCACCGGCGACCTCAACTCCGCGTGGCTTGCGCAGTCATTGGCGATCGGACCCTGTAACCGTTTTGCAACATTGCGCCGCTGCAATAATCCCGTCACCGGTCTGCCACACCACTGCGCATGCACAAACGCGTCCTGATCGTCGAAGACGAAGCTTCGATCCGCGACATGGTGGCCTTCGCCTTGCGCAAGGCAGAGATGGAAGTGATCCATGCGGCGGATGCGCGGGCGGCGCTGTTCGCGATCAGCGATGCACCACCGGACCTGATCCTGCTGGACTGGATGCTGCCGGGCATGACGGGCCTGGAACTCGCCCGCCGCCTGCGGAGCGAGGAACGCACCGCCGAGGTGCCGATCATCATGTTGACCGCGCGCGGCGAGGAGATGGATCGCGTGAGCGGCCTCGAGGCCGGCGTCGACGATTACGTCGTGAAACCCTTCTCGACCCGCGAGCTGATCGCGCGCATCAAGGCCGTGCTGCGGCGCGCGCAGGCAGACGGCGGCACGGGGTCGATCGAGATCGGCGGCCTGCGCATCGACGGTCCCGCGCATCGTGTATTCGCGGGCGACGCACAGGTCGAGATCGGACCGACCGAATACCGCCTGCTTTATTTCTTCATGAGCCACGTCGACCGCGCGTATTCGCGCGCCCAACTGCTCGACCAGGTGTGGGGCGGCAGCGTCTACGTCGAGGAACGCACGGTGGACGTGCACATTCGTCGGCTGCGCAAAACGCTGGAGCCGTTCGGGCTGGACGCATTGATCCAGACCGTCCGCGGCACGGGTTACCGCTTCTCTGCTTCGCCATGAATGCCGAACGCGCGCGCACGCGGCGCTTCGCGGCCCAGTTGCGCGACCTGCGCACCGTGGCGTGTGCGCTGCCCGACGCGCTGGTGCTGCTGGACACCGAAGGTCGCGTGTGTTGGTGCAATCCCGCGGCACAGCGCCTGCTCGGCATCGCGTGGCCGCGCGATCGTGGACTGCCCGTGGCGGAGCATTTTGGCGAGGGCGAGGCGGGCGCCTTGCTGCGGATGGGGGAAGGCGATGCCGACGATGTTCCATCGCCGGTCGATCGGGCCATGCGCCTGCAACTCTCGCTGATTCCCTATGGCGACCAGCGCCGCCTGCTGATCGCGCGCGATATCAGTCGCGTCACGCGGCTTGAACAGGTGCGCCGCGATTTCGTCGCCAACGTCTCGCACGAACTCCGGACGCCGTTGACGGTGATCCACGGTTACCTGGAACTGCTCGATCCGGAAGACGTCCCGGCGCTCGCGCCGGTGCTTGGCGAAATGCGCGCGCAATCGCAGCGGATGCGGCAAATCGTCGAGGACCTGCTCGAACTGTCGCGTCTGGAAATGCAGCAGCACCTCGCCGAGGAACGTGTCGAAATGGCCCCGATGCTGGAAACCCTGCGCCGCGAAGCCGAAGCCCTGAGCCAGGGCAGGCATGGCATCGAAGTCGAAGGTGAAGGCGACGTCGACCTGCTGGGCTCGCCCAAGGACCTGCACAGCGCGTTTTCCAATCTTGTCAGCAATGCGGTGCGCTACACGCCCGACGGAGGCGCGATCAGGATCCATTGGCGACACACGCCGACCGGAGCAGAGTATTCGGTGAGCGATACCGGGTACGGCATTCCCGCCGAACACCTGTCGCGGCTCACCGAACGCTTTTATCGGGTGTCGTCGAGCCGTTCGCGCGCCACCGGCGGCACCGGACTTGGTCTTTCCATCGTCAAGCACGTGTTGAACCTGCACGGCGCGCAGTTGCGGATCGAAAGCGAGCCTGGCAAGGGTTCGACGTTCACCTGCGCGTTCAACCAGGCGCGCTTGCTGGGCCACGAAACCTGAGAGCCGGAAGGGCGCCCGCCCGTGGCGGGGGCGGGCGCGCGGAAGAACTACTGCTCGTCGTCATCACCGTCGTGATGACGCCACCGGTGGTGCCAGTCGTGATCATCATCGCGATACCAGCCGCGATGCCAGTAATGATCCCGGTCGCGGTCCCATCCGTGGTAGTAGCCGGGGTAAGGCTCGGTATAAACCACGCGCGGGGCGTAGTAGGCAGGACGCGTGTAATAGACCGGCGGTGGCGGGGGGGCGTAATACACGGGCGGGCTGTACACCTCGACCGGCGCAGGCGCCAACCATCCGCCGAGGTTGATGCCGAGGAAGACGTGGGTGTGCGCGGACGCCGCCATCGGCACCATCGCCGCAAGGGCCAAAGCCGAACCCGCCAACAGGCATGTTGTACGTTTTGTGGTTTTCATGCAGTCCTCCGTGCAGGGCGTCAGGCTCGTTTCTCTGCCCGACGCGGCAAGGCTGCAGAGTGTGCCTTCGCGTACGCTTAGTGACGCCCATGGCGTTCAGCGAACGGCAGGCTACGCGTCAAGGCGGCGGGCTCTCGCGCGCCGCCGGTCATGCCGAGACAGACGTTTCGATCAGAATTTCACCTCGCCCCATGCGCCGAGCTCGCGCGATCTGGTGTTCGTTTTGCTGTTGTCCTTCAGCATCTCGTTCTTGTAGGCGAGCGCCACGCGCACGCCTTCAGTCACGGGGAAGGCGACGCCGAAGTTGTAATACGTATCCTTGAGACTCGGGTCGAGATCCTTGCTCGGGTTCACGCGGTCGTAGCGCGCGAAGATCGAAGCCGGGCCGAAGTCGTAGCTGCTCCACAGCGACCAGCCATCGGCCGAGTCGGTGGCCGGCGTGAGCACGTTGTTCCAGTCGGTGGCGCGGAAATATTCGCCGCCGAGCCGGAGACCGCCGCCGTGGTAGGCGATCATCGCGTCGTACCGGTGCGCATCGTGGAGCGCCGGCGTGCTGTGCGTGTCCTTGCCGAGATCGCCGCTGTAGACGCCCACACCGATCATGACGCTCTTGATTGGCTGGAACCCGACGCGGCCTTCGAAGTCCACGCTGTCGGAGCGGGTGGGATTCTTGTACCCGCCGCCGTTGATGATGGACGCCTGGTAGTTGAACATGCCGCTGGCGCCGAGCAGATGGACGCCCCAGTCCGCCGAGGTGCCGAATTTCACGCGGTCCACCAGCGTGTTTTCGACGAAGCGGTAGCCGTACCAGTCTTCCACGAACGGAATCCAGGCCATGTTCGCCGAACCGACGCGCAGCGTCGCCAGCGGACTGAATGCGCCCTGCAGATACGCTTTCTTGACGAACAACTGGGTCTCGCCATCCACGCTGCTGTAGTTGAAATCCGTCGTCAGGTTGGCCGACCAGATGTCGTTGAAAGCGTGGTCCACCGTGAGGTAGAAGCGCTTTACGTCGAGCCCGGTGCCGGAGGCATCGGTCTTCGTGCCGTTCTTCGTCTGGTCGAGGTAGGTGAAGTCGATGAACGCCGTGCCGCCGATCCTGGTGTTGCTGGCCCAGGCATATGGCGCAGGCTGCGCAGGTTTTGCCTGTTGCTGCGGTGACGACGCGATGTTCTGCCGAGTACCGGTCTCGCCGGTCTGCGCTTTTGAGCGCTGCTCCAGTTCGTTCACTTTCGCTTGCAGGACCGCAAGCTGCTGCTTCAGTTGTGCAATTTCGGCAGCCTCGTTCGATTGCGCGAACGCGGGCGTTGGCATCGATGCGCCGCTGACCATCGCGAGCACGACGGCTGCGGCGAGAACTCTGCGTTTCATGGTGATCTCCGCTGCGGTTGAGATGCGCCCCGACGGCAGGTCGGGAGCGCGCGCCAGCGTGCGTTGCCTCGGTTACAAGGACATGCACATTGGATGACAGATCGAAGACAGCACGTTGAAGGATTTGCGGCGGGCGCCGCGATGTCGGGAGGGGCGCATGTTCTACCAGCGCGTGCGTTAAAAGCTTATGCGTCGTCGCTGTAACACGCCTGTAACCAAGGGCTCATCGAGCTGCAATATGCAAAGAGTCAAATGGCGACCGGGCAAACCTGCTCGCGCACCCGGAGCCAATCATGTTCAATCTCAAATCAATAGGAATCTACGTCGCTGCCATTGCGGCCGCGACGTTGCTCGGAACCGCCGCGCACGCGACCGACATCACGGGTGCCGGATCGAGCTTCGTATATCCGGTGATCTCGAAATGGTCGGCGGCCTACGCCGCGAAAACCGGCAATCGCGTCAACTATCAGTCCATCGGCTCCGGTGGCGGCATCGCGCAGATCGAGGGCGGCACGGTGGATTTCGGTGCCTCGGACAAGCCGCTCGACGCGGCGACGCTCGCCAAATTCGGCTTCGGCCAGTTTCCCGACGTGATCGGCGGCATCGTCCCGGCCTTCAAAGTGGAAGGTGTGGCGCCCGGCAAGCTGGTGCTGGACGGGGCGACGCTGGCGAACATTTTCCTCGGCAAGATCACACATTGGAACGATCCCGCGATTGCCAAGCTCAATCCAGGACTGAAGCTGCCCGACGCGAAGATCAACGTGGTGCATCGTTCCGACGGTTCCGGCACGACGTTCAACTTTACCGATTACCTCTCGAAGGTCAGCACGGAGTGGAAGGCCAAGGTGGGCGAGGGCACGGCGGTGACCTGGCCGACCGGCATCGGCGGCAAGGGCAACGAAGGCGTGTCAGCCTACATCCGGCAAATTCCGAACTCGATCGGCTACGTCGAATACGCGTATGCGGTGCAGAACCACCTTGGCTATGCGCGCATGAAGAATGCGGCGGGGCAAGTGGTGCAGCCGGATGCAGCCAGCTTCCAGGCTGCTGCCGCCACTGCCGATTGGGCAAACGCGAAGAACTTCGACCTGCTGATCACCAATGCGCCCGGCGCGAAGGCGTGGCCGATCACCGCCACCTCGTGGGTCATCATGTACAAACAGCCGAAGAACGCGACGCACTCGAAGGTGGCGCTGGATTTCTTCCGCTACGCCTATACCGATGGCAAGTCCGCGGCAGCGGCCTTGGACTATGTGCCGCTTCCTCAAAGCTTGGTGAAGCAGATCGAAGCCTATTGGAAGGCCGAATTCAAGCAGTGAGCACATGCTCCCAACCGCTCGCGCTGAGCGTAGCTTGCGCAGCAAGCGGAGTCGAAGCGCCCTTCGACTTCGGTCCTTCGGACCTACGCTCAGGGCGAACGAAATTTGTTCAAACGGCCATCTAGCCAGCACCGATGTCATCGATCCCGGCCACCATCGCAACTGAAAACGCCGACCGCCGCAGCCGCGTTGATGCTCGGCACGACGTGTGGTTCCGCCGGCTGCTGAAGGTATGTGCGCTGCTGGTGCTGGCCGCGCTGTTGGGCGCTGCACTCTCCACCTTGTGGGGCGGGCGCGAAGTGCTGTTGGGCCACGGATTGCACTTCCTCACCAGCGACGCCTGGAATCCGGTCACGAATGATTACGGCGCGTGGGCGCCCATCTTCGGCACCCTGGTGACGTCGCTGATCGCGCTCATCCTTGCGGTGCCGACCGCGTTCGGGATCGCGCTGTTCCTCACCGAGATCGCGCCGGCATGGCTGCGCGGGCCCGTCGCCATGGCCATCGAGCTTCTGGCCAGCATCCCTTCGATCATCTACGGCATGTGGGGCCTTTTCGTGTTCGTGCCATTCATGGCAAGCATCGAGCCCGGCCTTTCGGAGATGCTCGGCCGCATCCCGCTGTTCGGGAAGTTGTTTCAGGGACCGCCGATCGGGCTGGGCCTGCTCACCGCGGGCATCGTGCTGGCAGTGATGATCCTGCCGTTCATCTGCTCGGTGATGCGCGAGGTGTTCCAGACGGTGCCGAACCGCCTCAAGGAATCCTCCTACGCGCTGGGTTCCACCACCTGGGAAGTGGTGTGGGACATCGTGCTGCCGTACACGCGATCGGCGGTGATCGGAGGCATCTTCCTGGGACTGGGGCGGGCGCTGGGCGAGACCATGGCGGTGACCTTCGTGCTGGGCAACGCGTACGACATCACGGCTTCGCTGTTGATGCCGGGCACGTCGATTTCTTCTTCCATCGCCAACGAATTCAACGAGGCGGTCGGCACGCACCGCTCGGCGCTGATCGCGCTGGGCTTCCTGCTGTTCGTGGTGACCTTCGTGGTGTTGCTGGTCTCCCGCCTCATGTTGCGCCAACTGGCGCGGCGGGAGGGCGCGTGACACTGCTGGATATCTACTTCCGCCGCCGTGCAGTCAACATGACGGCCATGATCCTCAGCGGCTTGGCCGCCGCGGTGGGACTTGCATTCCTGGTCTGGATCCTGTGGGTCACGCTGAAGAGCGGCCTCAGTGCGCTGGATCTCAAGCTGTTCACGAAGATCACCGCTTATGGTGCCGAGGGTGGTTTGTCGAATGCGATCGTCGGCAGCCTGGTAATGGATCTGATCGCGCTCGCGATCTGCGCACCGGTGGGCGTCTTGGCCGGCACCTTTCTTGCCGAGTATGCGAGCCGGACAAAGCTCGGCGCCGTCATCCGCTTCTTGAACGACATCCTGCTGTCTGCGCCGTCGATCGTGCTCGGCCTCTTCGTCTACATGATCGTGGTGCTGCCGATGTCGAATCTCAGCCACGGCGCGGTGTCGTTCTCCGGACTTGCCGGCGCCGTCGCGCTGGCGCTGATCGGCTTGCCGGTGATCGTGCGCACCACCGACGAAATGTTGCAACTGGTGCCGGGCACTTTGCGCGAAGCCGCGCTGTCGCTGGGTGTTCCGCAGTGGAAACTGACCGTGCAGGTGCTGATGCGCGCGGCGGTGTCCGGCATCGTCACCGGCGTGCTGCTGGCACTCGCACGCCTCGCCGGAGAGACCGCGCCGCTGCTGTTCACCGCCTTCGGCAACAACTTCATGGCCTTCCATCCGCTCAACAAGATGGAAAGCCTTCCGATCGCGATCTACCAGTACACCAATGATCCCAACCCGGCGTTGCACGCGATCGCCTGGGCCGGCGCGCTGCTGATCACGTTGTTCGTGCTGCTGCTCAGCCTGTCCGCGCGCTGGTACCTGCATCGCCACAAGGTCACCCATGACTGAGAACACTGCCCTGCCCAACATGACTTCCATGTTCGCAGCGACTTCTTCCCTTGTGTCAATGCAACCCAAACTTGAGGTTCGCAACCTGAACTTTCGGTACGGCGACTTTCAGGCGCTGAAAAGCATTGGCATGGACATCCCCGAAAAGAAGGTCACGGCGATCATCGGCCCTTCCGGTTGCGGCAAGTCCACCTTGCTGCGCGTGTTCAACCGCATCTATGCCGTGTATCCCGGCCAGCGGGCCGACGGCGAGGTGTTGCTCGATGGCGAGGACATCCTCGACGTGGGCTATCCGCTGCATGGCCTGCGCAGCAAGGTAGGCATGGTGTTCCAGAAGCCGGTGCCGTTTCCGATGACCATCTTCGAAAACATCGCGTGGGGCATTCGCCACCACGAGCGTTTGTCGAAGGCGGACATGGCCGCGCGCGTGGAACAGGCACTGCGTCGCGCAGCGCTCTGGGATGAAGTGAAGGACAAATTGAAGCGCAACGCGCTCGGCCTTTCCGGCGGCCAGCAGCAGCGCCTGTGCATCGCGCGGAGCATCGCGCTGAAACCGGAGGTGCTGTTGCTGGACGAACCCACCTCCGCGCTGGATCCCATCGCCACGGGCCGGATCGAACAACTGATCGAAGAACTGAAGCGTGATTACACGCTGGTGATCGTCACCCACAACATGCAGCAGGCCGCACGCGTGTCGGACCGCACCGCGTTCATGTACCTGGGCGAGCTGGTGGAATTCGACGACACCGAAAGGATATTCACCAAACCTGCCAAGCAGCAGACTGAAGACTACATCTCCGGAAGATTTGGGTGAGGCTGGCGTTTGGCAGATGCCTTGAATGGCATCTGCCGCGCAGACGAACGCACGAGGCAGGAAGCCGAGGGCCGGGTTGCTTGGCGAGCGCTGGACGCGCGAGCCTAGCAACAGTTGCAGCTTGACAGAAAGTTTTGCCATTTGAACCAGGATTGCATCCGATGAACACACAGCCTCACGACCATCTCGTGAAAAGCTACGACGAGGAAATGGCCCGCTTGACCGGCGAGATCGCCGCAATGGGCGAGCTCGCGGCGAAGCAATTGGAGTCGGCCATGGATGCGCTCGACAAGCGCGACAGCAGGGCCGCGCAACGCGTCGCCGACAACGATGATGCGATCGATGACCAGGAACGGCGGATCAGCAATGACGTGCTGCGGCTGCTGGCGCTTCGCCAACCGATGGCGCGTGACCTGCGCGAAGTCCTCGCCGCCCTGCGCATTGCTTCCGATATCGAGCGGATCGGGGACTATGCCACCAACATTGCCAGGCGGTCGATGACGCTGAACCTCTCGGCGCCGGTGCCGTTGGTGGGCAGCCTGGATCCCATGACGAGGATGGCCTGCAGGCTCGTTCGCGAGGCGATGCAGGCCTATGGCGTGCGGGATGCAGCTCTGGCGTACGCCGTATGGGAACGCGATGCCGACCTGGATGCCCTCTATACCACGTTGTTCCGCGAACTGCTCACCTACATGATGGAGGATCGGCGCAGCATCACGGCCTGCACGCACTTGCTTTTCATCGCCAAGGACATCGAACGCATCGGTGACCACGCGACCAACATCGCCGAGAACATCTGGTTCGTCGTGCGCGGTGAAACGCTCAATGAACCCCGTGTGCGTCGCGACCAGCCTTCCGAGTCCTGACGCGTTGCACCACGTCTTTTACCGGGTTGTGGTCCGCGCACGAGCAGCATGCTGCAAATTCTGGTGCCCGCATCGCGGGCAAGCCGCTGTGTATCGATGGATAACTTTCGATCAGTGGGGCGGCTACTGCCAGCTGCTCATGACAGCAACCAGCGAAGCACCGTCCGCAGGCGGTGCGGTGAACCGAGCCAGTATCGGGTTCCCCACTCATCCCGAATGTAAACCTGCTCGCCGCTGAGCAACGGATCGAGCATGAAACCCGTTGGTGCACCCTCGGCCTGGAGGATGCGTCCGTTGCCGTCGATGATGAGCTGGTCCGGCGCGAGCGCACGCCGCGCCTCGCTGAGCCAATCCATGCATGTCGGCAGACCGCGAGCAAGCTCGAGCCGTGCCGTGTCCTGCTCCGGAGGGTACTGTCGCTGCAGCGCCGTCATTGCTTTCGTCATCTCACGTCCTCGCAATGTGCCCGATGAGCACAGACCAAGCTCACCATCCAATGATTTTCTCTCGGGTGCGGGTTGAGGTTCATCCACACGCGCATCCGTGGTTTGGCAGTCGTGGTCACGCAAACGCACCAGGACCGGTTTTCCGTCGCCGATCATGCCGACGCGATTTGCGACCACTTTTGCCGGCAATCACAAAGTCACTTTTTTTTGCGATTGGCATCCGCTATCGGCGACGTGAAGCACGCGCAGGCGTGCATGTCGAGCACGACCACTGGTCGATCAGGCTGAACGCCCAGAGCCGGCGCGCAGTC
This sequence comes from Gammaproteobacteria bacterium, assembly GCA_021324095.1. Lineage (GTDB taxonomy): Bacteria > Pseudomonadota > Gammaproteobacteria > Xanthomonadales > Rhodanobacteraceae > 66-474. Next base: position 5,660 of record JAJPJT010000072.1, on the reverse strand, counting down.
CCTCACGGCAGCGTGTGTTTGCCGACCGGGAGATGCCAGAATCGGCGGCAGATCAGCCGTTTGCCGCGTGAACATTGCGCCGTGGAAGCCGAATCGTTAGAATGGGCGTTCCCTGTTGCGGGGTGGAGCAGTCTGGCAGCTCGTCGGGCTCATAACCCGAAGGTCGCAGGTTCAAATCCTGCCCCCGCTACCAGGCCCTGCGAAAGGACGGAACCTTTCGCTTTGCGATCACGGAGGATGTCAAGTGGCACTCCGCATGGATGCGGGACGCCGGGTTCAGGATCAAAACCGGCGACCTTAAGGAATGGGCCTCGTGCCCATTTTTTGTTTCTGCGTCGTGGATCAACATGGAGACCGAAGCAATCGCGGCACGCGTGGCGCCGGCCCTCGAGGAACTGGGGCTGGAATGCCTGGGCGTCGAATGGAACGCCGGTCACGGCGGCGGTCTGCTGCGCGTTTACATCGATTCGCTGCAGCAAGATGGCGACGCCGCGAATGCGGTGAGCGTGGACGACTGCGAAGCAGCCAGCCGCGAGATTTCCGCGCTGCTGGATGTGGATGATCCGATTCCGGGGCACTACGTGCTGGAGGTTTCCTCACCCGGGATCGAGCGGCCGCTGTTCAATGCCGCGCAGTTCGCGCGCTTCATCGGTGCGGAAGCGAAGGTGACGTTGAAACTGCCGCGCGACGGGCGCCGGCGTCTGCGGGGAAGGATTGCCGCGGTGGACGGCAGCAACATTCGCATGGACGTGGACGGCGGGCGCATGGACGTCGCCGAGGATGAAATCGAAAGCGCGCACCTGGTCCCGGATTGGGACGCGCTGGGTTACACGCCCAAGCCGAAACCAGGCAAGGGAATGGCAGTGAAACGCCGCAAATGAGAGTCCGTTCGAGCTGAGCGTAATGAGCGAAGCGAACGAAGTCGAAGCATCCTTCGACTCCGGTCCTGCGGACCTACGCTCAGGACGAACGGAAGAGGCGGTACTTGAATGACGAAGCTGGTCCAACACCGGCTTAGATGGAGCAGATGAGATGAATCGCGACTTGTTGATGATCGTGGATACCGTGGCCGCCGAGAAGGCGGTGCCGCGCGACGTGATTTTCGGTGCCCTCGAGGCGGCGCTGGCGACCGCAGCGAAGAAGCGCTACCCGGAAGAAGAACCGGACATCCGCGTAACGATCGACCAGGAAAGCGGTGACTACGAAACCTTCCGCCGCTGGGAAGTGATCGCCGACGACGGCGAGATGGAGTCGCCTGACTGGCAGTTGCGCCTGATGGACGCCGTCGACGAGCGTCCGGGTGTCCAGGTCGGCGAGCACATCGAGCAGCAGATCGAAAACCCCGAGTTCGGCCGGATCACCGCGCAGGCCGCCAAGCAGGTGATCGTGCAGCGCATCCGCGAAGCCGAGCGCGCGCAGGTGGTCGATGCGTTCAAGGACCGCGTCGGCGAACTGGTCAATGGCGTGGCCAAGCGCGTCGAGCGCGGCAACATCTATCTCGACCTCGGCGGCAAGGCCGAGGCGTTCATCCCGCGCGACAAGGCGATTCCGCGCGAGGCGGTGCGCGTCGGCGACCGCGTGCGCGGTTATCTGTACGAAGTCCGCTCGGAACCACGCGGCCCGCAGTTGTTCGTGTCGCGCACCGCGCCGGAATTCATGATGGAGCTGTTCAAGCTCGAAGTCCCCGAAGTCGGCCAGGGCATCGTCGAGATCCGCGCCTGCGCGCGCGACGCGGGCGATCGCGCCAAGATCGCGGTGCTGGCGCACGACAAGCGCACCGATCCGATCGGCGCCTGCATCGGCATGCGCGGTTCGCGCGTGCAGGCGGTTTCCAACGAGCTGAACGGCGAGCGCATCGACATCGTGTTGTGGAACGACGCGCCGGCGCAGTTCGTGATCAACGCGATGGCGCCGGCCGAGGTGCAGTCGATCATCGTCGACGAGGACAAGCACTCGATGGACATCGCCGTCGCCGAGGACAAGCTTTCCCAGGCGATCGGTCGCGGCGGCCAGAACGTGCGGCTTGCCAGCAAGCTGACCGGCTGGGATCTCAAGGTGATGACCCAGGATCAGGTCGCCGCCAAGAGCGAGGCCGAGCAGGAAGCCGCGCGGCAGTTGTTCATGGGGAAACTCGAGGTCGACCAGGAAATCGCCAACATCCTGGTGCAGGAAGGCTTCTCGACCGTCGAGGAAATCGCCTACGTACCGACCGGCGAATTGCTGGCGGTGGAAGGATTCGACGAGGACATCGTCGAGGAACTGCGTTCGCGCGCGAAGGACGCGCTGCTCACCGAAGCGCTGTCGGTCGAGGAGAATCTCGACGAGCACCAGCCATCGGAAGAACTGCTGGCGCTGGACGGCATGGACGAAGAAACTGCGTACGTGCTGGCAGGGCGCGGCATCGTGACGCCGGATGATCTGGCTGATCAGGCGGTGGACGACTTGATCGACATCGAGGGCATGGACGAGGAACGTGCGGGCGCGCTGATCATGGCCGCGCGCGCGCCGATGATCGCCAGGCTGGAGCAGGGCGCAGGTTGATCGATTTCGGCGAAGTGCGAATCGGCGCAGCCCAATAACGGGCAGAATGGGCCGCTTGCAGGAAATCCTGCAGGCGGGCCGTGAGAGGTAATGATGTCAGACATAACTATCAGGCAACTCGCAGGCATGGTGGGCACGCCCGAGGACAAGCTGCTGGCGCAGCTTGCCGACGCCGGCATGCAATTCGAGGGTCCGGACCAGGTCATCAGCAATCGCGAGAAGACCAAACTGCTGGATTTCCTGCGCCAGAACCACGGCAAGCAGGCGTCCGCCGCGGCCGCGTCGCCGCGGCAGATCACGCTGAAGCGCCGCAAGGTCAGCGAGATCACCGTGGCCGGTGGCCGGGGTGCCGCCGCCAAGACAGTCAACGTGGAAGTGCGCGCGCGCCGGACTTACGTCAAGCGTGCAACGATCGCGGCCGACAACACGGTCGACAGCGAGCGCGAAGAAGCGCTGCGCAAGCTCCGCGAATCGCAGCAGCAGCACGAACGCGAGCTGGCCGAATTGGCCGAGTTGGATCGGCGCCGCCGGGAAGAGCAGCTCAAGCTCGAAGCTGCCGAAGTCGAGCGCAAGCGTGCCGAGGAAGAACGCGCCAAGGCAGAAGCGGAAGCGGCTGCCGCCCGCGCGAGCGAGGAAGCCGTCATCGCGATCGATGCAGAGGCGGACCCGGAGTCGGTGCGGACGCGCCGGCACGAGGCGCCGAAACCCGCGCGCGAGAAGGACACCGCGGGCCACAAGCCGAAACGGTCGCGTGGTTCGCATCGGATGCGCGACGAAGACGAAGAAGGTGCTGCGCGTTACTCGGGGGGTGAATTGCACCTCACCGACGCCGAGCGCGCGCGCCGTTCCACCAAGAAGCGCGCCAAACCCAAGGTCGATCTGTCGGACATCACCGGCCAGCACGGCTTCTCCAAGCCGGTGGCGCCGGTGATGCGCGAAATTCCGATCGGCGAAAGCATCGTGGTGTCGGACCTCGCGCAGAAGATGGCGGTGAAGGGTTCGGAAGTGGTCAAGGCACTGTTCAAGATGGGCACGATGGTGACCATCAACCAGGCCATCGATCACGATACGGCCGCGCTGGTCGTCGAGGAACTCGGCCACAAGGCCGTCGATGCGGAAGAGCGGACCGCGGAAACCGAGCTCGCTGCGCACGTCGGCGTCGAGGCGGCCGAAGGCGAAAAGGCGTCGCGTCCGCCGGTCGTGACCATCATGGGCCACGTCGACCACGGCAAGACCTCGTTGCTGGACTACATCCGGCGCACCAAGGTCGCTGCGGGCGAAGCAGGCGGCATCACCCAGCACATCGGCGCGTATCACGTCGACACGCCCAAGGGCGTGGTGACATTCCTCGACACGCCCGGCCACGCCGCGTTTACCTCGATGCGTGCGCGCGGCGCGCAGTCCACCGACATCGTGGTGCTGGTGGTCGCGGCCGACGACGGCGTGATGCCGCAGACCGTCGAGGCGATCCAGCACGCGCGCGCGGCCAAGGTGCCGCTGATCGTCGCGATCAACAAGATGGACAAGACCGAGGCCAATCCGGACAACGTCCGCCAGGGCCTGGCGCAGCATGAAGTGATCCCCGAAGATTGGGGCGGCGATACCCAGTTCGTGCCGGTGTCGGCGAAGACCGGCGCGGGCGTGGACGCGCTGCTGGAGGCGATCAGCCTGCAGGCCGAAGTGATGGAATTGACCGCTGCGCCGGATGGCCGTGCCTCGGGCGTGGTGATCGAATCCAGTCTCGACAAGGGGCGCGGGCCGGTCGCGACGGTGCTGGTGCAGCAGGGTCTTTTGAAGCGCGGCGATTACGTGGTGTGCGGTGTCGAATATGGTCGCGTGCGCGCGCTGTTCGACGAAGCCGGCACGCAGGTCGAAAGTGCGGGTCCATCGATTCCCGTACAGATGCTGGGCCTCTCCGGCGTACCCGAGGCGGGCGACGAGTTCGTGGTCGTTGCCGACGAAAAACTCGCGCGCAACGTGGTGTCCGAACGCGAGGCCAAGCGCCGCGAGAAGCGCCTCGTCACGCGCACCAACACGCTCGAAGACGTGATGGCGATGATGGGCAAGGGCGAGGGCCAGCAGACGCTCAACATCCTCATCAAGGCCGACGTGCAGGGCTCGGCCGAGGCGCTGCGCGAATCGCTGGCCGCGATCAGCAACGAGTTGGTGAAGGTCAACGTGATCGCGTCCGGGGTCGGCGGCATCACCGAGTCCGACGCCACGCTGGCGGCGGCGTCCAAAGCGCTGGTGATCGGCTTCAACGTGCGTGCCGATGCCTCGGCGCGCAAGGTGATCGAGGCCAACGGCGTGGACCTGCGCTACTTCTCGATCATCTATGACGTGATCGACCAGGTGAAGCAGGCCGCCTCCGGCCTGATGGGCACCGAAGTGCGCGAGGAGATCATCGGCATCGCCGAGGTGCGCGACGTGTTCCGCTCGTCGAAGTTCGGCGCGATCGCGGGCTGCATGGTGGTCGAAGGCTCGGTCAAGCGGCACAAGCCGATCCGCGTGCTGCGCGACGACGTGGTGATCTTCGAGGGCGAACTGGAATCGCTGCGCCACTTCAAGGAAAACGTGGACGAGGTGAAAAACGGCAGCGAATGCGGCATCGGTGTCAAGCAGTACAACGACGTGAAACCCGGCGACCGCATCGAGTGCTTCGAGCGGATCGAGGTTGCGCGGACGTTGTAATGAAGCAGGGGCGAGAGGCGAGTTGCGAGGGTGCTCTGCTGTAGGTTTTCAGTGGATTGCAGTCGCGAACGCGTCTCGTCTTTGCGCCCTCGCTACTCATCCCTCGTCTCTCGATCCACTTCTGCCGTTTAGCTGCGTGTAATCCGCCATGCCCCAACGCTCCTTCCACCGCACCGACCGCGTCAACGCCGAGCTTCGCCGCGAAGTCGGCGCGCTGGTGCATGCGGCTGCACGTGACCACGCGTTGCCGCAGGCGAGCGTGGTCGATGTCGAGGTCAGCCGGGATCTCGACGTCGCCACGGTGTGGGTCACCGCGCTCCAGCCGGAGCTCTCCATCGAAGTCGTGAAGGCATTGAAGGGACTGGCCAAGGAATTCCGTCACCAACTCGCCCACACGATGCGGATGCGTCGCGTGCCGGAGCTTCGCT
>JAJPJT010000064.1 GCA_021324095.1 Gammaproteobacteria bacterium | reverse complement strand
GCTGACGTTCTTTTCGACCGCTTGCATCTGGATGCTGGCGGAGGCCGAGTTCTTGGCCCTTGCGCTGGTGGTGGTGTACGTCGGCGCCGTGATGGTGCTGTTCCTGTTCGTGGTGATGATGCTGGACATCGATCTCGAACCGATGCGCGAAGGCTTCATCAAATATCTGCCAATCGGCATCGGCGCCGCGGTCATCATGCTGGTCGAGATGCTGGGCATCATCGGCGTGAAGACCTTCAATGTGCAGGCCGGCCCGAATCCCGCCGGCGCGTCCAGCAACCCGGCGGCGGTCTCCAACATCGCCTGGCTGGGCGAGGCGCTGTTCACGCATTTCCTGCTGCCGTTCGAGATCGCCGCGCTGATCCTGACCGTCGGCCTGATCGCGGCGGTGGTGCTGGCGTTGCGCGTGCGCACGTTCTCCAAGCACCAGAACCCGGCCGCGCAATCGGCGGTACGCGCCGCGGGCCGGGTACGCATGGTCAGGATGGCGTCGGTCGCGCCGGCCGAACAGACGCGCGAAGCCACCAAGGAGCCGCTGCCATGAGCATCCCACTTTCCTGGTACGTCGTGTTCGCGACGGTGCTGTTCTGCATCTCGATCGCGGGCATCTTCATCAACCGCAAGAACGTGATCGTGCTGCTGATGTGCATCGAGCTGATGCTGCTCGCCGTCAACACGAATTTCGTCGCGTTCTCGCGGTTCCTCGCCAACCCGGCCGGGCAGGTGTTCGTGTTCTTCATCCTGACGGTCGCGGCCGCGGAATCGGCCATCGGGCTTGCGATCGTGGTGTTGATGTTCCGCAACCGTCGCACGATCAACGTCGACGAAATCGATACGCTGCGCTACTAGGGAGAAGCCGGTGATACATCGCCACATGCCATGCCGCGCCTCGATGGCGCGGCCAACAGGGACATCGGTGCCATGAACCACGAGGTGCAACCGTGATCAGCGAAATCCTGCTGATAATCCTGGCAGGCGCACCGCTGGCCGGTGCGTTGATCGCCGGGCTCGCGCGCAAGCAGGTCGGGCGCGCGGGCGCCGCGGCCATCGCGATCCTTTCGGTCGCGTTGTCGTTCGCGCTGTCCTGCGTGGTGTTCTACCAGCTCGTATGGGGTGGCGCGCCAGTCTTCAACCACAACGTCTATACCTGGCTCGAGGTCGGCAAGCTCACCATCGGCATCGGTTTCCTGGTCGACCGGCTTACGGCGATCATGCTGGTGACGGTGACCTTCGTGTCGCTGATGGTGCACATCTACACCATCGGTTACATGCGCGACGATCCCGGTTTCCAGCGCTTCTTCGCCTATATCGCGCTGTTCACCTTCTCGATGCTGACGCTGGTGATCGCCAACAATTTCCTGCAGTTGTTCGTGGGCTGGGAACTGGTGGGCCTCGTGTCGTACCTGCTGATCGGGTTCTGGTTCGAGCGCCCGAGCGCCAACTTTGCCGCGCTCAAGGCCTTCATCGTGAACCGCGTCGGCGACATGGGCTTCATCCTCGGCATCGCCTGCGTGCTGTACGCGTTCCACACGCTGGACTACTCGGCCGTATTCGCGCAGGCGCCGACCCTCGCCGGCCGCACTATCGACGTGGCCGGTGTGCATCCGTTTTCGCTGGCGACCCTGATCTGCCTGCTGTTGTTCGTGGGCGCGATGGGCAAATCCGCGCAGGTGCCGTTGCACGTGTGGCTGCCCGATTCGATGGAAGGCCCGACCCCGATTTCGGCCCTGATCCACGCCGCGACGATGGTGACGGCCGGCATCTTCATGGTGGCGCGTATGTCGCCGCTCTACGAGATGTCGCCGACCGCGTTGTCGGTGGTCCTGATCGTGGGCGCGACCGGTGCGTTCTTCATGGGTCTCGTCGGCATCGTGCAGAACGACATCAAGCGCGTGATCGCGTACTCGACGCTGTCGCAGTTGGGCTACATGGTGGCGGCGCTGGGCGTGTCGGCGTATGCAGCCGGCATTTTCCACCTGATGACCCACGCGTTCTTCAAGGCGCTGCTGTTCCTCGGCGCGGGCTCGGTGATCATCGCGATGCACCACGAGCAGGACATGCGGCGGATGGGCGGCCTGCGCAAGTACATGCCGATCACCTACGCGACGATGTGGGTCGGGACGCTCGCGCTGTGTGCGGCGCCGGGGTTCTCGGGATTCTTCTCGAAGGACACGATCATCGACGCGGTGGGCCAGGCGCACATCTTCGGTTCCACCTATGCCTACTGGTGCGTGTTGCTCGGTGTGTTCGTCACCGCGCTGTACAGCTTCCGCCTCCTGTACATGACCTTCCACGGCAAGGAGCGCTTCAAGGTGGTCGGCCATGGCCACGGCCGCGTCGAGGGCGGACCGCACACCAAGTCCACTTCGGACGATCCGCACCACGCGCACAATCCCGGCGAACTCGAGCATCCTCCGAAGGAATCACCGTGGGTCGTGACGGTGCCGCTGGTGCTGCTGGCGGTCCCGTCGGTGATGATCGGCTGGGTAACGATCAAGCCGCTGTTGTACGGCGACTGGTTCGGCAAATCGATCTTCGTGCTGCCCGCCCACGACGTGCTGGCAAAGCTGGGCCATGAATTCCACGGCACCCTTCCGATGTTCTGGTTCAGTTTCTGGAGCGCGCCCTTCCTGATCGCCTTCGCGGGTTTCCTGGTCGCGACTTACGTGTATCTGTTCAATCCTGCGATCGCCGATCGCGCGGCGCGGATGTTCCTGCCTGTCTTCAAGATGCTCACGCGCAAGTACTGGGTCGACGAGGTCTACTACAACCTGTTTGCGCGAGGCGGCGTGAAGCTGGGGCGCGCGTTCTGGAAGGGAGGCGATGCGGGGACGTTCGACGGCGCCGTCAACGGCGCCGCGTTCGTGACCGAACGCAGTTCGCGGGTGTTCCGCCGGCTGCAGACGGGATTCCTGTACCACTACGCGTTCGCAATGATCGTCGGACTGATCCTGCTGCTGGGTGGGCTTTGGTATTGGGGGTTGCGATGAGGATCGTGGGACGCGGGACTGGCGGCTGGGGGCTGGGGGCTGTGGAATCCGGTCGTGCGGCCCCGACGGGTGCGCTCTACGCGGGATTTGTCCGCGCGTGCCGCGCCGATACGCCTGCATCAAATCATTCTCGCCAACCCTTTGGATCGCGCGAGATGGACGACGCCTCGGCTCGCTTTTTCGAGCCCCCAGCCCCCAGTCCCCAGCCCCGCTCCAAGGATTCCGCATGACCACCTGGCCGATCCTCAGTGTGCTGATCTGGCTGCCATGCCTGGGCGCGATCCTGGTGCTGCTGGCCGGCAACGCACGCCCGCGGCTGGCGCGCTGGTTGTCGCTGGCGTTCACCGTCATCACCTTCGCGATCAGCTTGTGGATGCTGTTCCAGTACCACGAGGGTCCCGGCGGTTTCCAGATGCAGGAGAAGCTGCGCTGGATTCCCGGCATCAACACGAGCTATCACCTTGGCGTGGACGGCATCGCGGTCGCACTGATCGTCCTGACCGCTTTCGTCTCGATCCTCGTGGTCGCCGGCGCATGGGAAGTCATCAAGGACCGGGTGCACCAGTACATGGCCGCGATGCTGGTGCTGGATGGCCTTCTCATCGGCGTGTTCTGCGCGATGGATGCGCTGCTGTTCTACCTGTTCTTCGAGGCCATCCTGATCCCGATGTTCTTCCTCATCGGCGCATGGGGCGGTCCGCGCCGCGTGTACGCGACGCTGAAGTTCTTCATCTACACGTTTTTCGGCTCGATCTTCTACCTGATCGGCCTGCTGTACATGTACCACCGCGCCGGGACGTTCGACCTGCCGACGTTGTGGAACTTTCCGTTCACGATGCAGGAGCAGAGCTGGCTGTTCTTCTCGTTCCTGATCGCGTTCGCGGTGAAGACACCGATGGTGCCGGTGCACACCTGGTTGCCTGATGCGCACGTCGAGGCGCCCACCGGCGGTTCGGTGATCCTGGCTGCGATCATGCTGAAGGTCGGCACCTACGGCTTCATCCGTTTCTCGCTGCCGATCCTGCCGGATGCCTCGCAGCACTTCGCGTGGCTGATCATCGTGCTCAGCCTCATCGCGATCATCTACATCGGCTACGTCGCGCTGGTGCAGCCCGACATGAAGAAGCTGGTGGCGTATTCGTCGATCGCCCACATGGGCTTCGTCACGCTGGGCATGTTCATCGTATACATGCTCGCGCGACAGTTGCACGATATCCAGATGGCGCAACTCGGCGTCCAGGGCGCGGTGGTGCAGATGATCTCGCACGGATTCGTGTCGGGCGCGCTGTTCACCTGCATCGGCGTGATGTACGACCGCCTGCACACGCGCGAGATTTCGGCTTACGGTGGACTCGCGAAAGTGATGCCGTGGTTCGCAGCGTTCTGGGTGCTGTTCGCGATGGCCAACACCGGGTTGCCCGGCACCAGCGGTTTCGTCGGCGAGTTCATGGTGATCCTGTCCAGCTTCACCGCCAATCCGTGGATCGCGCTGTTCGCAGCCTATTCGCTCATCATCGGCGCGGGCTATACGTTGTGGTTGATCAAGCGCATCGTGTGGGGCACCGCACCGACCCAGAAGGCTGCCTCGATGCCGGAGATCAACACCCGCGAGGGCCTGGTACTCGGTGCCTTTGCCGTGGCGGTGCTGGCGATGGGCGTGTGGCCGTGGCCGCTGATGCACCTGATGGATTCTTCGGTCGCGCAACTCGTGACCCATTTGATGACCAGCAAGGTCTAAGCTTCCTCGGAAAGTGCAGGCAGGGATGCCGACTCTTGATTTTCGCGATCAGGGACGATCGCAAAGGAAACAAACATGATCAGTCTGAATGACCTGCTGGTGTTGTTGCCCGAGCTGTACCTGACGGCTGCGGCGTGCCTGGTGCTGCTGTTCGACGTCTTCATCAACGACGATCAGCGCGACGCCACCCACTGGGTCGGGATCATCGTGATGCTGGTCGCGATCTTCCTGGTGATCCACGGCCAGCCGCCGCAAACGGTCACCGCGTTCGGCGGCATGTTCGTGCGCGACCACATGGCCGAGATCCTCAAGGTCACGGTGCTGATCGCGACCATCCTGATGTTCGTGATGGCGCGGCCGTGGCTGAAGGACCGCAAGCTTTTCATCGGCGAGTTCTATTCGCTGTCGATGTTCTCGGTGCTGGGCGTGATGCTGCTGGTGTCGGCGGGCAGCCTGATCACGCTCTACCTTGGCCTCGAACTGTTCTCGCTGCCGGCATTCGCGCTGGTTGCGCTGAACCGCGAGTCCAAGTTGTCGTCCGAAGCCGCGATCAAGTTCTTCGTGCTGGGCGCGCTCGCTTCGGGCCTGCTCCTGTTCGGCATGTCGCTCATCTACGGCGCCACCGGCACGCTCGACCTGCACAGGATTTTCGCGTCGGTTGGCACCACGCCGCATCCGCACCTGCTGCAGTTCGGGCTGGTGTTCCTGGTGGTGGGCATCGGCTTCGAATTCGGCGCGGTGCCGTTCCACATGTGGCTGCCCGATGTGTACGAGGGGGCGCCGACGCCGGTCGCGATGTACATCAGCGCGGTGCCCAAGCTCGCCGCGGTGGGCTTGGCATACCGGCTGCTGCAGGTGGGCCTGGGGCCGCTCGCGGGAGACTGGCACATGATGCTCGCGATCATGGCCGCGCTGTCGCTCGCCGTCGGCAACGTGGTCGCGATCGCGCAGGCCAACTTCAAGCGGATGCTCGCGTACTCCACGATCTCGCACATGGGTTTCGTGTTCCTCGGGCTGGCCAACCCGACGCCGGAAGGCTACGCATCGGCACTGTTCTACGCGGTGTGCTTCGCGCTGATGGAAACCGTGGCCTTCGGCGTGATCCTGGCGCTGGCGCGCAAGGGTTTCGAGTGCGAGATGATCGACGACCTGAAGGGCCTCAACCGCCGCTCGCCCTGGTTCGCGGGGATGATGGCCATCGCGATGTTTTCGCTGGCCGGCATTCCGCCCTTGTGGGGTTTCGCGGCGAAGGTGCTGGTGCTGAAGTCCGCGATCGACGGCGGCATGCTGTGGCTCGCGATCGTCGCGATCATCTTCTCGATCGTCGGCCTGTTCTATTACCTGCGCGTGGTCAAGGTGATGTACTTCGACGCGCCCGACGAAGCCGCCGAACCGCTCGCCGCGAAAACCGATCCCGCGTTGCGCTGGCTGCTGTCGATCAACGGCTTGGGCCTGATCGCGATGATCGGATTTTCGGGCGTGCTGTACGCGTGGTGCCAGGCGGCGTTCGGGGCCTGACGCATTCTTTCTTTCCCGCGCGATATCCAAGGATGCGGCAGCGGCACTATGTGCCGTCACGCCGCGACCGTTTCGCCGGCCATTTCCTTGAGCGTCTGCTCCATCGATTTGACGCCGTAGGGATAGAACACCGACTTGTCGCCGGCGTCCCACTTGCGCTTGAGTTCCGGATCGGACAAATCCCAGTCCTTGCGGATGCTCTTCGTCAAGGCGCGCAATTCCTCGTGCAGTTCGGCGGTCGAGGGGCGGCCCCAGTAGTAGTAGCCGTTCCACACCCGGTGGATCCTGAGCTCCGGTCCCAGCAGGATCGTGTGCGGGATCATCGGCTCGTGCTGCTTGTCCGTATATTCGAGGATGCCCAGCTCGTCGCGCACGAGCTTTTCTTCGTCGTAGAGGAACGGATAACTCGCACCGAGTTGCTGGCGCAGGTTGTTGGTGGTGTGCCAATCGTCGGTGGTGATCACCACCAAATGGCAACTGCCGACCACGAGCTGCGGGTGGAAGCGCGTCAGCTCCTTCAACTGCTCGCGGTCCTTGGGGCAGAAGAATCCGCGGATCAGCACCAGCAGCATGGGATCCTGCTCGCCCTGCAATTCGGAAAGACGGCGCTGCGTCTTGGTGTGGTCCGGAAGCCGGAAGTCAGGAAACGACTGACCGGCGGCAAGCTTGGTGTTCATGTGCACCTCCGATGTGCAACGCGTTCACGTGGATTTTTTCCACAACGGACTTCCTGCGGCCCTTCAGCGTACGACGCGCGAGAACACGCTGCAACGCGAGAATCCTGAACTGGTTCACCGGTGTTTCATGCGGCGCTGCGTAGCATCCTCTGCTCGACTGTACGTGGACTGGCGCAAGGCGAGTGCCTGGATCGCTGGTCCACGCGGCCGACATTCCGAATCGCGGATGGATGATGGCCTCACCCGACAGCCTTCATGCTTCATCGGTATCGGCATTTTCATTTTTCAGCACGAAACATAGAGGAGAGACGCATGGACGCAACCAAATTGCTGATCGAAGACCACGAGAAGGTTCGTCAGCTTCTGAAACAACTCAGCGAGAGCACGAAGCGGGCCGCGAAATCCCGAACCGAGCTTCTGAACAAGATCGCCCTGGAACTGAAGGTCCACACCCAGATCGAGGAAGAGATCTTCTACCCCGCGTTCAAGGAAGCCAGCAGCGAGCCCGAGGACCAAAAGCTCTATTTTGAATCACTCGAAGAACACCGCGCCGCCGGGGAACTGGTGCTGCCCGACCTGCAGGAGACGGACGTCGCATCCGAAAAGTTCGGCGGTCGCGCCAAGGTGCTCAGGGATCTGGTCGACCATCACGCGGAAGAAGAAGAGCACGAACTGTTCAAACGGGCGCGCAAGGTCTTCTCGAAGGATGATCTCGAGCGTCTTGGCAAGCAGCTCGCCGCGCGCAAGCAGGAACTCCTGCAACAGAAGGCCGCGGCATAACGAGCGCTTCATTGGAGAAATCATCACCGCGGCCCAGGCTGCGGTGACGTGTGTTTGCGACTTGGGGCGCCGGCAGCGGATCGCAGTGGCGCGGTTCGCCGCGCCGCATGACGCAAACGTCGCACGACGCATGCAGGCAAAAGGAGTTCACGTCATGCTTCAGCAATCAACCGTTTCACTCGAAGACGCTCGCCGCATGATCGTCGGCGCCGAGGCGAAGGCGCAGGACATCGGGCAGCCGATGAACATTGCGGTCGTCGACAACGGCGGCAATCTCGTCGCATTCGCGCACATGGACGGTGCGTGGAAGGGGAGCATCGATATCGCGGTGAACAAGGCGTTTACGTCGGCAATGTTCGAGCTGCCGACCAAGGGACTCGCGGAAAAGGCGCAACCCGGAAAGCCGTTCTACGGGATCCAGCAATCCAACCACGGGCGCGTGATGATCTTTCCCGGCGGTGCGCCGCTCAAAAAGGACGGGACTATCTGCGGCGCGGTAGGCGTGAGCGGCGGTGACAACGAGCAGGATCAGCTGGTCGCCGAAGCGGCGGTCGCGGCGCTGTGATGCTGGATTCCGGGTTCCGCCGCGACAGCTGCGGCGGGCCCGGAACGGCGAGCAAAATCAGAGCATCCTTACGGTCCGAAAGAGACCTGCGCGCGCACTTCGAACACGCGGTTCGACCGGCGCCACGTACAGATTGGCTGGCTGTGGCTGGCGTGCGCCCACACATAATTGGCCTGCAGCTCCAGATTCCCGTCGACGTACCAGTTAACCCCGACGGTCCAGTCGTCTTCGCGGCCGCCCTGCACGATGCCGTCGCTCGGGTCCAGTTCGCTGTAGCGCGCGGCGATCTCGAAAGCCCCGTATTCGTGCTCGGGGTTCGGCAACTGGAACTTGCCGAACTTGTAGGTGCGCGCTGTCTCGCCGGTGAGCATCCACGTGGCCAGAACGTAATAACCGCGGCCGCGGAACTCTAGCAGCCCATTCTCGCGGTGTGCCGGCATTTCCAGGTATTCACCCTGCACGAAAGCGGCCCGTGCAGGAAGCCCAATTCAAGTCCTGCCCGGGCAATCGAGTTGCTGCCAGCCAACCGGGTCAGGAACTGGCCGACGCGGAAGACGCCATGATGCTTCGAGCTGTACTGGAGGTAGTTGGCGGTCCAGCTCCGGCTACCGTCGTAGCCGAGTCGCACTTCGAGCCCGTTCGACGTCTTGAAATAAGGATCGAGTTCGCTGCGGTTCCACCCGTCGGTGCTCTTGAACAGCGGCACGCCCGCCGATGGATCGTAGCCACCATTCGAAACCCGTCGTGGTCGTACTGGAATACACCGCTGGCTCCGAATATGTAACCGGAATCACTGGTGTATTGAACGGGCACTCCGAACAGTTTCAGGGTCTTGGGCGACCGCAGCGAGTGGACAAATCGACAGGGCGACGAACGATGCTTTCCATCGCATGGTGGCTCCTCCATGAGCTTGTGCGATCCGCACCAAGGCGTGCAGCGACGTTGATTGCAGTGCACATGCCGATCCTTCGGCGTTGTGCAATCCACCAACATAAGCGTGGTTTTGTCACGGACAGGTGAAGAACACGTCGCGTGCTTTTGTCGACACGATGAGGCGTGCGCTTCCGGCGGGAATCGCCGTGTCGATATTCGACGAGATGAAAATTTCTGCTTGACGATCACATTTGTTCAGCGTACGGTTTTGTTAGTTCAACGTGAGTCTCACGTCGGGCACGGAGGCCCGCAGTCATGAAATGGATTTCGCTGTTATCGGTGCTGTTCGTTCTCCCGCTCGCCACGCAGTCCGTGGCCGCGCCCCCCAAGCCGTCGTCGCAGGACAACACCTGGCTGGTCGGCGCGCACCAGAACAACCTGGCCGAGATCCAGTCGGGCGAGCTCGCCGCGAGGAGCGGCCATTCCGAAGCCGTGCGCAATGCCGGCCACATGCTGGCGACCGATCACCAGAAGCTGGACGCCAAATTGAAGCCGGTTGCGAAGCAACTGGGCGTGAAGCTTCCCAAGCAGCCGAACCTGCAACAGCGCGACCAGATGAAGCACCTCAAGACCCTGTCGGGCATGCAGTTCGACACGATCTGGACGCATGACGAAGCAGACGGACACGTGCAGGCCATCGAGAAGACCGAGGGCGAGATCGAGCACGGGTCGGATCCGCAGGTGAAGCAACTGGCCCAGTCGGCGCTGCCGGTGCTCAAGAAGCATCTGCAAGTGCTGCAACAGACTGAAGTCAAGATCAAGGGCAGCAAAAACACCGGCTGATGGATCGGCGGCGACCGTTCGGTCGCCGGACGCGGATGCCAGGGAGGCATCGATGAAAAAACTCGCTTTGGCCTTGGCAGTGTCCGTCGCTTGCGTAGCGGCGGCGCAGGCGCAGACCCCGCCGGCCCCTCCCTCGACGGCCGGCAGTGCCCCCGCGGCGCAGCCTTCGCCGAACGAAAGCCTGCTGCAGTTGGAGAAGAATCCCGATTATTGGGTAATGCCCGGCAAGAATTTCGCTGGGACACGCTTCAGCGAGCTCAAGCAGATCAACACGCAGAACGTGAAGAACCTGACGGTCGCCTGGACGTTCTCCACGGGTGTCCTGCGCGGCCACGAAGCGGCGCCGCTGGTGGTCGGCGACACGATGTACGTGATCACGCCCTGGCCGAACATCGTGTATGCGCTCGACCTTTCCAAGGACGGCGCCATCAAATGGAAGTTCAATCCGCATCCGGCGCGTGCTTCGCAGGGCGTGGCGTGCTGCGACGTGGTGAATCGCGGCGTCGCCTACGCCGACGGCAAGATCTTCTTCAATACGCTGGACGACCACACGATCGCGCTCGACGCGAATACCGGCAAATTGATCTGGGATACCAAGCTCGGCGATTACACCAAGGGCGAAACCATGACCATGGCGCCGCTGGTGGTGAAAGACCACGTGCTGGTCGGTAATGCCGGCGCCGACATGGGCGTGCGCGGCTGGCTGAAATCGCTCGACACCAAGACAGGAAAAGTGCAGTGGACGGCGTATTCGACCGGACCCGACAAGGACGTGCTGATCGGCAGCGACTTCAAGCCCTTTTACCCGGAAGACAAGGGCAAGAATCTCGGTGAAACCTCCTGGGCCAACAAGCAGTCGTGGGAAATCGGTGGCGGCACCGTATGGGGCTGGATCACCTACGACCCCAAATTGAACCTGATCTATTACGGCACCGCCAATCCCGGGCCCTGGAATCCGTACCAGCATCCCGGCCTCAATTTCTGGACCTGCACGCTGTTCGCGCGTGATCCCGACACCGGAATGGCGAAGTGGGCGGTGCAATGGAATCCGCACGACACCCACGACTACGACGGCATCAATGAAAGCGTTCTGTTCGACGCCAAAATCGGCGGCAAAGAGCGCGAGCTGCTGGAGCACCCGGATCGCAACGGTTACCTCTACATCCAGGACCGCACCACCGGCCAGATCATTTCCGCGGAGCCGTTCGTTCCTGCCGCCAACACTATCGAGAAGGTCAACCTCGAGACCGGTGCGCCGGTGGTGAATCCCGCCGAGGTGCCGCAGCTCAACAAGATGACCGACAACGTGTGCCCCGCCGAAACCGGCGGCAAGGACTGGCAACCTTCCGCCTACTCGCCGGTGACCGGGCTCATCTACATCCCGCACAACAACATTTGCGAAGACATCGAGGCCTACAACACCAGCTACATCGCGGGCACACCGTACATCGGCACCACGATCGCCATGAAGGACGGACCGGGGGGCTACGGCGGCGCATTCACCGCGTACGATCCGATACATGCGCGGGTCGTCTGGTCCGACCACGAACGCTTCCCGGTATGGAGCGGTACGGTGGTTACCGCCGGCGGTGTCGCCTTCTACGGAACGATGGATCGCTGGTTCAAGGCGGTGGACGCCAGGACCGGCAAGCTGCTTTGGAAATTCCGGGTAGGCTCCGGCATCATCGGCCAGCCGATCGTGTACAAGGGCCCCGATGGCCGCGAATACGTCGCGATCCTGGCCGGCGTGGGCGGCTGGGCGGGTTCCGTGGTGGCCGGTGATCTCGACCCGCGCAATCCCTATGGCGCCGCGGGTTTCGTCGGCGCCACGCAGGATTTGCCGCAGTACACGGCGAAAGGGGGCATGCTGTATGTCTTCGCACTGCCGCAAAGTGAACTTGCTGCAGCGGGAGGCTCGAAATGAGCGCCTCCGTTTCGCGGTTGGTGTGGGGGCGGTTCGGCGTGCCGGCGCGGGCCTTTTTCGGACGTGCTGCACGTACCGCCACGACGATCCTGGCGACGGTCTTCATCGTCGTGGTCGCAGCCGCGCCGGCGCAGGCCGCACCGCGTGCGGCGCAGAACCGGCAAGAGCGGTCACAGCAGCCCAACATCGACACGCATGACCTGGTCAAGCTGTCGGAGAACCCGGATTACTGGATCATGCCGGGCAAGAACTACTCCGGCACCCGCTTCAGCGATCTGAAGCAGATCAATACCAGCGATGTCCACAACCTGGAGCTCGCCTGGACGTTTTCGACCGGCGTGCAGCACGGTCACGAAGCCGCGCCGATCGTGGTGGGCGACACCATGTATCTCATCACGCCGTGGCCGAACATCGTCTATGCCCTCGACCTCAGCAAGGATGGGGCGATCAAGTGGGCGTTCCAGCCGCATCCGGAGCGCGCCGCGCAGGGCGTCGCCTGCTGCGACACCGTCAACCGCGGCGTCGCTTACGCCTACGGCAAGATCTTTTTCAACACGCTCGACGACCATACCTACGCGCTCGACGCGAACACCGGCAAGCTGATCTGGAAAACGACGGATGGTTCCATCGAAGACGGCGAAACCATGACGATGGCGCCGCTGGTGGTGAAGGACCACGTCATCGTCGGGGTGAGTGGCGGCGAGATGGGCGTGCGCGGCTGGGTCAAGGGGCTGAACGTCAACACCGGCCACGTGGACTGGACGGCGTACGCGACCGGCCCCGACAAGTCCGTCCTGATCGGCAAGGACTTCCACCCCTACTACAAGAAGGATCAGGGCGAGAACCTCGGCGAGACGACCTGGCCATCGAAGAAGGCCTGGATGCATGGCGGCGGTACTTCGTGGGGCTGGATCACCTATGACCCCAAGCTCAACCTGATCTATTACGGCACCAGCAACCCGGGTCCGTGGGATCCGTACCAACGGCCGGGTGCGAACAAATGGACCGCCACCATATTCGCGCGCGATCCCGACAACGGCATGGCCAAGTGGGCAGTGCAGCTCACGCCGCACGACCAGTACGACGACGACGCGGTCAACGAAGACGTGCTGTTGAACCTCGAGATAGACGGCAAGATGCGTGAGGTACTCACCCACGCCGACCGCAATGGCTACATGTTCCTGATGGATCGCACCAACGGCCAGATCCTCTCGGCGCAGAAATACATGCCGGCCGCGAACACGATCCTGAGCTATGACTTGCAGACGGGCGCGCCGGTGATGAATCCGGCCAAGACGCTGAAGCTCAACCAGGTCGTGCCCGACGTCTGCCCGATGGCCGCGGCGGCCAAGGATTGGCAACCCACCGCCTATTCGCCGATCACCCATCTGGTCTATATCCCCCGTGGCAATCTCTGCGCCAACGTGGATACGTCGCATACGAAATACATCGCCGGGACGCCTTACGTGGGTGTGAAGATGACGGTGATACCCGGTCCCAATGGATACAAGGGCGCCTTCGAAGCCTGGGACCCGGTGACCAGCAAGATCGTCTGGAGCGACAACGAGCCCTGGCCCGTGTGGACCGGTGCACTCGCGACGGCGGGAAACGTGGTCTTCTACGGCACGCTCGATCGCTGGTTCAAGGCCGTGGATGCGAAGACCGGCAAGCTCCTGTGGAAATTCCGGCTGGGTTCGGGAAGCGTCGGCCAGCCGGTCACCTTCCGTGGCCCCGACGGTCGCCAGTACGTCGCCATCATGGCGGGAGTCGGCGGCGCGACCGGCGCCATCGTCGCCGGCAACCTCGACGCACGCGATCCGTATGCCGCGTTGGGCATGGTGGGCGCTACGGGGACCCTGCCGGACGTCACCGCCAAGGGCGGCGTGTTGTACGTGTTCGCGCTGCCGAAAACGGCACTGGCGAAGACGGGAGGCGCGCCGTGATGCGTGTGCAAAATCCTCCGTTCGTCCTGAGCGCAGGACCCGGCTTTGATCAAAGACGGGGCCGGAGTCGAAGGAAGATGGCGCTTCGACTTCGTTCGCTTCGCTCACTACGCTCAGCGCGAACGGTTTTGGCAGTGCTTCTTTTCGCACCGGCATTGGCATTCGCGCAATCGCACAATGGCACTGTCGGCGCCACGGTGTCGGCCAACGCACCGCTGCGCGTGTGCGCCGATCCCAACGATCTGCCGTATTCCAATCGCGCCGAGCAGGGCTTCGAGAACAAGCTCGCGCAGATGCTGGCGCAAGCGCTCGGCAAGCAGGTGCAGTTCGTCTGGCAAATCCAGGGTGCCAAGTTTCTGCGCGACTTGTATGCCGGCCAGTGCGATGTCGTGATGGGCCTGCCGACCGCCGACCACGCTTATGGCGTGCTGACGACCGACCCTTATTACCGCTCGGCGTACGTGCTGGTCTACCGCGCCGATGCGCCGTATCGGCTGAAATCGCTGGACGATTCACGCCTGCACACGCTGCGGATCGGCGTGCATTCGGTGGGCGCGGACGATGCGTACCTGCCGACCGGGACCGCACTGGCGCGCCGTGGCATCACCAGCAACGTGCGCAACTACAAGCTGTTCGAGGATTACTACAAGCGGGCCAATCCGTCATCCAATCTGATCAATGCGGTGGCCGATGGCGACATCGATGTGGCGCTCGCGTGGGGACCGCTGGCCGGCTACTTCGCCACACGCGAGCCGGTGAAGTTGACGGTGGTGCCATTGACGCACACGCACACGGTCCTGCCGTTCCAGTTTTCGATTTCGATGGCGGTTCGCCACGGCGACTCGGCGTTGCGCGACAAGTTGAACGCGTTCCTGGCAAGCCATCACGCCGCGATCCACACGCTGCTGGCGGATTATGGCGTACCGCAATTGCAATTGAATGAAGTCTCACCCGGAACGGAAACCGTTACAGAAGTTAGGAGCGCGCATAACCCGTAGGAACCGGATGACCGGTGTCGCACACGAAGCGTGCTCCTGCGGGAATCGTGCTCTGGCCATGGAGGCCATGATGAAACACACAATGCTCATGGTTTGCGTTGCAGGCGCGATAGCGATCGGTGCGGCGTCGTTTGCCTTCGCACAGGTGGTGCCGAACGTGCAGGGCGGTCAGGCGGCCCAACTGGAACGCGTGCCGGTGACCGGCCATGTCATGGGGACGCCTGCGCAAATGAAGAATCCCTACGCCGGCAGCCGTGAGGCGTGGATGGAGGGCAAAAAACTTTTCCAGTCCCTGAACTGCGCCGGTTGCCACGGACCCGGCGGCGGCGGCGGCATGGGACCGCCGTTGTCCGACAAGGTCTGGATCTACGGCGGCAGTCCGGGCCAGATTTATCTCAGCATCCTGCACGGCCGGCCCAACGGCATGCCGCAATGGGGCACCGTGCTGCCGCCCAAGGCGATCTGGTCCCTGGTCACCTATGTCGAAACGCTGTCGCAACCGAATCCGGAATTCGAGCCCAACACCAAACTGGGCGCAACGTACCCGGCGACGGCAGGCGGGAATCCGGCCCCCAAACCGCCTGGAACCAAACAGCCGCCGCGCCAGCCCAAGAAACCTGCGACGCCGACGGCACGCCCCGCGCACGGTTCTGCTCCGCCACCGCCTTCGACCAGTGGCCGGCCATGAAATACGCACTACCCGTCGGGCTGTTGCTGATGCCCGGTGTTGCCGCCGCGGCACCACCGATGACCTATCTGGTTTCGCATGGTTGGCCGGCGGGGCCGATCAAGGAACTGGACTGGGCCCTGATTGCGGTGTCCCTGTTCGTGGTGCTCTTCATCGCCTTCGCGGTGCTGATCGGCATCTGGTGGCGGCGCGGCGAGGGTGACTACGACGCAGAGGGGAGGCCGGTGGTGACGCGCGGCCGCAACGGCATGCCGTGGCTGATGGTCGGCGTGCCCGTTTCGATCATGATCCTGCTGCTTTCGGCGATCTGGACATTTTTCGTGCTCGCCCACGCGGCCGCGCCGCCCGGGCGGCCGAAGATCACGCTCGTCGTCACGGCCCACCAGTGGTGGTGGGAAGTGAAATACGAGGAAGCGGAGCATCCGAATCGCTCGTTCGAGACCGCGAACGAGATCCACATACCGGTAGGCGTCCCGGTGGAAATCCACTTGCGGAGCACCGACGTGATCCATTCGTTCTGGGTGCCGCAACTGGCGGGCAAGACCGATGCCATTCCGGGGCAGGTGAACCACGCATGGCTGGAGGCCGGTAAGGCCGGTATCTATCGGGGCCAGTGCACCCAGTTCTGTGGTCTGCAGCACGCGCACATGGCCTTCTACGTCAT
>JAJPJT010000006.1 GCA_021324095.1 Gammaproteobacteria bacterium | reverse complement strand
TGCCGGTTACAAGAAGGATCTGGATTATTGCGTTATTCCATGGTGTTCGCCTTTTGGGTCGCCGCAGCCTGCCCCGGCGAAGGCCGGGGGCGTTCGCGTTTGCCATCCAGCAAACGCAGTCTCGCTTTCGTGGGGGTGACGCAATAACCAAAATCACAAATATGGGGACGAAAACGTTTGCTTGATCATCGCAGGCTGCGAAAGCCGCAATCTCGCACGCTTCACAAACCCGTGGCGAGCTGCGTCGCCTGCCGGATCGCGCGCTTGGCGTCGAGCTCGGCGGCGACGTCGGCGCCGCCGATCACATGCACGGTGACGCCGGCAGCGATCAGTTCGTCTGCCAATGCGCGGTTGGATTCCTGCCCGGCGCAGATGATCACGTTGTCGACGGCGAGCGTCCGTGCTTCGCCGTCGATGGTGACGTGCAGTCCGGCGTCGTCGATCTCCCGGTATGTCACGCCCCCCAGCATGTGCACGCCTTTGGCCTTCAGTGCCGCGCGGTGCACCCACCCGGTGGTCTTGTTGAGGCGCTTGCCCGGACGTCCAGCCGTGCGTTGCAGCAACCACACCTCGCGCGGTGATTCTTCCACCTGGGGTTTGTCCAGCCCGCCGCGCTGCGCAAGCGAGGTATCGACGCCCCATTCGCGGGTCCAGCGCGCGATGTCGGTGGTGGGCGAAGGCGCAGGCTGCGTCAGGAATTCGGCGACGTCGAAACCGATGCCGCCCGCGCCGATGATCGCGACGCGCCTGCCGATGGGACGGATGCCCATCACCGCATCGCGGTAGCCGATAACCATCGGATGACCTTGTCCCGGAATCCTGGGATCGCGCGGCGTGACCCCGGTCGCGACGATCGTCGCATCGTAATTTTGTGCTCTCAGCATCGCCGCGGCCGCGTGTGTGCCGAGGCGCACATCGACGCCGGTTTCGGCGAGCAGGTTGCCCCAGTAGCGCAGCGGCTCATTGAACTCTTCCTTGCCGGGAATGCGCCTGGCCAGGTTGAACTGCCCGCCAATTTCGCTGGACTTTTCATACAGCGTCACTCGATGTCCGCGTTGTGCGAGCGTGGTGGCGCAGGCCAGTCCCGCCGGGCCGGCACCGATCACGGCAAAGTGCTTCTTCGCCACAAGAGGCGTATCCACCAGTTCTGTTTCGTAACACGCGCGCGGATTCATCAGGCACGACGCCCGCTTGTTTTCGAACACGTGATCGAGGCAGGCCTGGTTGCAGGCGATGCACGGATTGATGAGCGCTGCGCGGCCGCCGCGCGCCTTCGCCACCCAATCGGGATCAGCGAGGAACGGGCGCGCCATCGAGACCATGTCGGCGTCGCCGCGCGCCAGCACGCTTTCAGCGACCTCCGGCATGTTGATCCGGTTGGTGGTGATCAGCGGGATGCGCACGTGTTGCTTCATCCGCCGCGTCACCCAGGCAAACGCGGCGCGCGGCACGCTGGTGACGATGGTGGGAATGCGCGCTTCGTGCCAGCCGATGCCGGTGTTGATCAGCGTCGCGCCGGCGGCTTCGACATGCTTCGCCAGCGCGACGATTTCGTCCCATGCTTGCGCGCGATCGACCAGATCGAGCATCGATAGTCGATAGATGATGATGAAGTCGCGCCCGACCGCCTCGCGCGTGCGTTGCACGATTTGGACCGGAAGGCGCATCCGGCTTTCGGCCGAGCCGCCCCAGCGATCATTGCGCCGGTTGCTCCGCTCGGCGAGGAACTGGTTGATCAGGTAGCCCTCGCTGCCCATGATCTCGACGCCGTCGTAACCGGCGTCGCGTGCACGCGTCGCGCAGCGCACGAAGTCGCGGATCGTGCGTTCGACGCCGCGCCCGGACAGCGCGCGTGGCGTGAACGGTGTGATGGGTGACTTGATCGCGGAGGGTGCGACCGAGAACGGGTGATAGCCGTAGCGCCCCGCGTGCAGGATCTGCAGGCAGATGCGCCCGCCGGCGGCGTGCACGGCCTCCGTAATGCGGCGATGTTTCGCCGCCTGCCAGTGGGACGACAATCGGCTGGAAAACGGCTTCAGCCAACCCGCGACGTTGGGCGAGAAACCGCCGGTCACCATCAGTCCGACGCCGCCGCGAGCCCGCACGGCGAAGTATTCGGCCAGCTTTCCGAAGTCGCGCGCGCGATCTTCGAGACCGGTGTGCATCGAGCCCATCAGCACGCGGTTGGGCAAGGTGCAGAAGCCGAGGTCCAGCGGCGTGAACAGGTGCGGGTACGTGTTGCCGGGACGGGGATCGGATGAGGTCATCCGCGCGAGCATGGCGTCCGCGCATTGTGTCGGCAAGTACGTTGCGCGCTATGCTGCCGCCACCGCGCCTCCCGGCGCGAGTGGGGAAGGGGTGTTTCCATGGTGCGCGTGCGTATCGGATGGCTGGTTGCGCTGGTGGTTCTGGTCGGCGGTATGCTGGCGTTGTCGGCAGCCGCCACGCCGTTCCAGTTGGACGATTTGCAGAAGCTGGTGCGGTTGTCGGATCCGCAGATTTCGCCCGACGGCAAATCCATCGCGTTGGTGGTCTCGACGCCGGACTGGAAGACCGACAAGAACAAGAGCGAAATCGACGTGGTCACTGTTGCGACGGCGGCGCGCCGGACGCTGACGCACGATCGCGAGAACGTGTCCATGCCGCGCTGGTCGCCGGACGGCACGCTCCTCGCGTTTCTCGCGAAAGATTCGAAGAGCAAGAAGAAGCAGATCTATGTCATGCCGCTGGCGGGCGGCGACGCCCAGCGCATCACCGAGGTGAAGGAAGGCGTCGTGGAGTTCACCTGGAGTCCCGACAGCAGCCGAATTGCCTACATCACCCAGGATCCACCAGTCAATGAAAAGGCAATCAAGGAACACGACAAGGCCTTCCAGGTGACCGACGGCAATTTCCTGCTTCGCGAAGCCGTTGCGCCTTGGCACCTGTGGGTGGTCGACGCGGCTGGTGGCACGCCGACCCGGCTGACGGAAGGCTCTTTCTCGCTCCAGACCGAGCAGGAAGGCGCGACCCCGCTGGTGTGGAGCCACGATGGCAAGTTCATCGTTTTCACGAAATTTCCGAGTCCCTACTGGGGACCCTCGTTTCGCTCGGTGATCGCCGAAGTGCCGGCATCCGGACATGGCAAGCCCACGACGCTGGTTTCCGATCGGGGCGCCAACGACTTCGCATATGCGCCGGACAGCAACACGTTCGCCTTCCTGCGCGCGCGCAACGGCGACGAGAACAACGGCAACGCCGTATACGTCGGCGGCAACGGCCCGGCCCGCGACGCAACCGCGGCGCTGGCGCGCAACTTCAATGCATATGCATGGCTGTCGAACGGCAAGGCGCTGCTGTTGCAGGGAGAACTCGGCACGAATTCGGTGCTGTGGGAGCAACCGCTGAACGGCGCCGCGCGGGTGCTCCAGCTCGGCGATATCGCGGCAGGCAGCCAATTCACGGTCGCGAAGAACGGCGAAATTGCGTTTCTGGGCAGCACCCCGACGCACCCGGACGAGCTGTACGTGATGACCTTGCCGAACGCGAAGCCGCGCCGCTTGACCGACGTCAACGCGTTTGTGGACAAGCTCGAACTCGGACGGACGGAATCGGTGCAGTGGAAGAACGACGGCTTCGACGAGGACGGTGCGCTGACGTACCCGGTTGGTTATCGCAAGGGCAAAGCCGCTCCGCTGGTCCTGTTGATCCATGGCGGTCCGGAAAGCGCTTCCACCACGCGTTTTTCGCCGCTGGCGCAGTTGCTGTCCGCAGCGGGTTTCCTGGTTTTCCAGCCCAACTACCGCGGCAGTACCAATCTTGGCGACGCGTACCAGCACGCGATCTTCCGCAACACCGGCGAAGGTCCTGGCCAGGACGTGATGGCTGGCGTCGCCGCGGTCGAAAAGCTCGGAATCGTGGACAAGAACCGCATCGGCGTATCGGGATGGTCCTACGGCGGCTACATGACGACCTGGCTGACCGGTCATTACGACGCGTGGAAGGCAGCGGTGTCCGGAGCGGCGCTGACGGACTGGGTCATGGATTACACGATCGCCTATTACCAGATGGGCGACGTGTATTTCTTCGGCAGTACGCCCTGGACGAACGAGGGCTGGGAGATCTGGCGGCAGCAGTCACCGATCACGTCCGTCCGCAACGTCAAGGCACCTACCCTGATCATGGGCGATGTCGGCGATTCCAATGTCCCGCTGGTCAACAGCTACGAGTGGTATCACGGCCTGCGCGACAACGGTGTCACGGTGGAATTTTGGGCGTATCCTGCCGATACGCATTTCCCCGGCGACATCGTGCAGCAGACGGACGTGTATCGGCGCTGGGTAGGCTGGATGAAGAAGTATCTCGAGTAGTGCAACACCGGTTCGGGAGGGGTGCCGGGCAGGATGCCGCATTGAAACTCGACAGCGGGGATTCCGACATGGGCAGGTTCGCGCGCACCTGGCAGTTGATGGGCGCTTCCTGGGAGATGTTGAAGCAGGACAAGCGCCTGATCGTGTTTCCACTGATCTCCGGCGTGGCTTTGGCGATCATCATCGCGTTGTTTGCCGTGCCCATGTTCATCGAAATGGGCGGCCACCCGACGGGGCCGGTGCGGTTCTCGCCGCAGATGTACCTGCCCCTGTTCGTGTTTTACTTCCTCGATTATTTCGTGATCATCTTCTTCAACTCGGCGCTGATCGCCTGCGTGTTGAAGCAGATCGCCGGCGGCCAGCCGACGCTCGGGTACGGGCTCGCCTTCGCCTGGCAACGCTTGCCGCAGATCCTAGGCTGGGCGCTGCTGACGAGCACCGTCGGTATCCTGCTTCGCCTCCTGGAACAGAAGGTCGGATTCATCGGCCGCATCGTCGTCGGATTGCTGGGCATGGCTTGGTCGGTCACTTCGTTCCTGGTGGTGCCGGTGCTGGTGGCCGAGGGCAGCGGCCCGATCGAGTCCTACAAGCGCTCGGTGGAGATGCTGAAGAGCACGTGGGGCGAGCAGATCATCGGCAACGTGAGTTTCGGACTGCTGTTCGCCCTGTTCGGAATCGTGCCGGCGGCGATCCTGTTCTTCCTGGTCCTGCAGGTGGGCCAGGCTGCAATGCTCATAGTCGGGGCAATCCTGGTGATCTGGCTGGTTGCCTTGGCGCTGGTGCAATCCACCTTGCAGACGATTTACCAGGTGGCGATCTACCTCTACGCCGCGAACGGCGAGGCGCCGACGGGTTTTGACAACCAACTGGTCGCCGACGCATTTCGCCCGAAGCCGTCGAAGGGTTGGACGTGATAATGGTCGATCCGACGAAAACGGTGAGGCCGGATCGGTGAACCCGCAAGAGGTCCTGGAATTCTGGTTCGAACAAGCGACTCCGGAACAGCATTTCCGTACGGATGCGGCATTCGATCGCGCGATCCGCGAACGTTTTGCGGATGTGCATGAAGCTGCGGCGCGCTGCGAACTGTCGATGTGGCGCGCCGCGCCTGACGGGCGACTCGCCGAAATCATCGTGCTGGACCAGTTTTCGCGGAACCTTTTTCGCGGCAGCCCGCGGGCGTTCGCGACCGATGCCCTGGCGCTCGCCTTGGCGCAGGAGGCGATTCGCGCGGACGCCGATCGGGACATGCCTGCGGCGCGCCGGGCCTTCCTGTACATGCCTTTCATGCATTCGGAGTCGCGCGTCATCCACGCTGACGCCGAGCGTCTGTTCCGGCAGCCGGGTCTCGAGGGCAATTACAAATTCGAGTTGAAACACAAGGCGATCATCGATCGTTTCGGCCGTTTCCCGCACCGAAACCAGGTGCTCGGCCGCCAATCCACGCCCGATGAACGGACGTTCCTGCAGGAACCCGGATCGTCATTCTGATCCGCTGTCGACGCTTGCCTGGCGCCCGCGTGCTGTCCGCCGCCGCCGCACCCACCAGCCGATGCCGGTGACGCCCACCACCAGCACCGCATCCACCAAGTAGCGCAAGGAATCGTGCGCATCGAACCAGCCACTCACGAGATCGTCGCGCGTAATCATGCGCGCGGCGGTCCACGCGATCGCGGCCGCGCCGATGTAGATGATCACGGGCCAGCGTTCGATCAGCTTCAAGAGCAGGGTTGAGCCCCAGACCACCAGCGGCACACTGATCAGCAATCCGAGCGCGACGAGGCCCAGATGGCCGCCCGACGCGCCGGCGATCGCCAGCACGTTGTCCAGTCCCATCAGTGCGTCGGCCAACATGATCGTGCCGATTGCGCTCCAGAAGTCGGTGGCGCGGCGCATCGGGTGGCGCGGGTTGCCACTGTGCTCGTCCTGCAGCAGCAGACGCATCGCGATGGGAATCAGCACGAATCCACCAATGAGCATCAGGCCGGGAATCTTCAGCAGCCAGATCACCCCCGCGGTCATCCCCACGCGAACCGCTATCGCGCCGACCGTGCCCCAGAAAATCGCGCGGAAGCGGTGGTGCTCGGGAAGATTGCGCGCTGCGAGCGCGATCACGATCGCGTTGTCGCCGGCGAGCACGAGGTCGATGAGGATGATTGAACCCAGCCCGCTCCAGAACGCGGCGTCGAGGGGGTTCTGAAACACGGCTTGGATGGGGGACATGGGTTCTCCTGGCGGCAACGATCGAACCTCCCGCGGCCGCTTGTGCGGCACGGGAAGAACGAAAGTCTCGCGCGCGGTGGGGAACCGCCGTGGCGACCGGAACCATGAGGGTCCGTGTTGACGACCGCCACGCGAACCCGGATCAGGACCGGGCCCGGTGCTACTCCCTTTCGGGGCAACCCGATGATTGTTGCGGGGTGGCGAGTCGGCAGTCAAGGCCAGCGGTCTGGCAAAATGATCGGTTGGCATTACCAGCCTTGGACAGGAAAACACCCGTGAGCCACGCCGATATCCGTTCCGCGACACGCCCCGCGCCCGATCAAGCCCTGCTGGACGTGGCCGATTACGTGCTCGACTACCACATCGAGTCGCCGGAGGCCTGGGACACCGCGCGCTACATGCTGATGGATGCGCTGGGCTGCGCGATGCTGGCGATGAAGTTCCCGCAGTGCGTGAAGCACCTCGCGCCGATCGTGCCTGGTGCGACGCTCGCGGGCGGTACGAAGGTGCCCGGCACCGCGCTGGAACTCGATCCCGCGCAGGCCGCGTTCTGCATCGGCACCCAGATTCGTTGGCTGGACTTCAACGACACCTGGCTCGCGGCCGAATGGGGCCACCCCTCCGACAACCTCGGCACGATACTGGCAGTAGCGGACTGGCTGTCGCGCAGCAATCTGCGCAACGGCCGTAAACCGCTGACGATCCGCGACGTGCTGCATTGGGCGATCAAGGCGCACGAAATCCAGGGTTGCTATGCATTGAAGAACAGCTTCAATCGGGCCGGCATGGACCACGTGATCCTGGTGCGGCTGGCCTCGACCGCGGTGGCGGCGGCCATGCTGGGCGGCGATCGCGAGCAGGTGATCACCGCCGTGTCGAACAGTTGGATCGACAACGGTTCGCTGCGCACCTACCGGCACGCACCCAACACCGGTCCGCGCAAGAGCTGGGCCGCGGGCGATGCCTGCCGGCGCGCGGTGATCCACGCCTTGAATGCCGTCACCACCGACGAGCCGAGCTACCCGTCGGCGCTGAGCGCGAAGACCTGGGGCTTTTACGACGTCGCTTTCGGCGGAAAGCCATTTGAGTTCGAACGGCCGTTCGGCAGCTACGTGATGGAAAACGTGCTGTTCAAGATCAGCTATCCGGCCGAGTTCCACGCGCAGACCGCGGTGGAGTGCGCGATGAAGCTGCATCCGGAAGTCAAGGACCGCATCGACGACATCGAGCGCGTCGAGATCGAAACCCAGGAAGCCGGCGCACGCATCATCGACAAGACCGGCCCGCTCGCCAACTACGCCGATCGCGATCATTGCATCCAGTACATGGTGGCGGTACCGCTGATCTTCGGGCGGCTGGTGGCCGAAGATTACGGTGACACGATCGCTGCCGACCCGTGTATCGATGGCTTGCGCGCGAAAATGACGGTGAAGGAAAACCCGCAATTCACCAGGGATTATTTCGATCCGGAGAAACGTTATATCGGCAATTCGGTGCAGGTTTTCTTCAAGGACGGTTCGAAAACGGGAAAGGTCTCGATCGATTACCCGATCGGCCACCGCCGGCGCCGCGCAGAGGGCATTCCCGTGTTGCTGGAAAAGTTCCGCCGCGCCTTGGCTGGGCATCTGTCGGACGCTCAAGCCGACCGGATTGTTCATGTTTGTGAACAAACGGAGACTCTGCTGGCCACGACGGTGCCGGAATTCATGGACTTATTCGCTGTGGCTCCTTCCTCCTGAGTTCTCCATGAACAAAAAGGGGCGGTCATGACTAAATTGTTTGTTTTTTGCTAAACTGACGCAGCCGTAGCGGAATGGGTCGGCATAAGACAAACGGCCTAGAATCCGCGCAGTAATCTTGCGGTCAAGGGAAACACGGCGTCGTGCCGAAAGCGCGGAGCTGAAGAATCAACAACGAGGAGACTCTCCGATGAAACGTAACGGCTTGTTCGCGGTCATCGCGCTGGCCTTGGGTACTGTAGGCGTGATGTCGGTCGCGCACGCACAGGACACGGGCGCAGCGGCAGCAACAACGGGTAGCTTTGCGAATCCCAACTACAGCAGCTGGTACATCGTGCCGCGCATCGGCGTGGTCGTTCCCGACAGCAGCCGTCAAGTTCAGACCGATCCGATCGGCGGCCTCGGTGTTGGCTTCTGGGTGAACCCACACTTCACCCTGGATGTCGAGGCCACGACTGACAATGCGGACTACAAGGATTCCTCGATCCGCGCAGGCAAACAATGGGAAACCGACGGCATCGACGTTGCGGGCCGCTACTATTTCATGGACCCGTCCTCGCAGTGGCGCCCATTCCTGATGGGCGGTGTCGGCATGTGGCGTCACGCCGCCGTGTCCGGCCAGCTCGCCCAGGCGGGTGGCTATTTCGGCAACATGCCGAACAGCAATGGCTACGGCTGGGGCCCGGGCGCAACGGTCGGCGTGGGCGTGCTGTACAACGTCAATGACCGCGTCGCGCTGCGTGGCGAAATCGCCGCCCGTTACTATCGCGACACGACTTCCGCCCAGCTTGCCGGTCTGGCTGGCCCCGGCCTGCCGCACACGTACGGCCCGAAGCAGTGGCTGGATTCGATGGCGACCATCGGCCTCGTGATCAACATGGGTCACGCCGCGCCGCCGCCACCGCCTCCGCCGCCACCGCCTCCGCCGCCGGCTGCACCGCCGCCGCCACCGCCGCCGCAGAACGTGGTGATCGACCTGCGTGGCGTGAACTTCAAGTTCGACCGGCCGAAGCCGGGTGAGCACGACATCGGCCCGACATTGAAGCCGCCGGCGTCCGACTCGTTGGCGATCCTCAACCAGGCGGTCGACACGCTGAACCGCTATCCGCAGGTCAACATCGAGATCGACGGCTACACCGATTCCATCGGTACGGCTGCCTACAACCAGAAGCTGTCGGAACGCCGCGCGAATATCGTCGACGCATACCTGACATCGCATGGCATCGACTCAAGCCGCATCACCGCAGTGAAGGGCTTCGGCAAGAACGATCCGATCGACACCAACAAGACCGCGGCAGGCCGTCAGCGCAACCGTCGCGTCGAGTTCAAGGTCGAACAGCCTCAGGGTGGCGGCATGTAAGTTGCCCTCGGATGAGCCGGCACGCGTCACGCCGGCAATTCCGGAATCGGTACGAAAAAGCCCGGCGCGAGCCGGGCTTTTTTTACAGTGCGTCCACACCGGTCGGACCGGGTCCCACCCGAGCAAGTGCGACGCGTGTCGCTATCCTGATCGCATGACTCAACCCTCGTTGCACATGCATGACAAACCCGAACCGCGGCAATTACATTCGCACGGACGGCGTGAAAGCAGCGACGCGTCGATGCAGCCGCCGCGACACGGTCTCGCACGAATGTTGTCGCGCATGGGCGTGTGTTCGCGCAGCGAAGCAACGCGACGGATCGAAGCGGGTCGCGTGCGCGTCAACGGCAAGGTGGTGCGCGATCCGGAAATGGCTACAGATGCCGTCAAGGACGACATCGAGATGGATGGTGTTCCGCTGCAGTCGCGCGGGCACGTTTGCATCGCCGTCAACAAGCCGCGTGGATTGGTCGTCAGCACGTCCGACGAACACGGTCGCGAAACAGTGTACGCGCTGCTCCGCGACGCCGGTTTGCCGTGGCTCGCGCCGATCGGCAGGCTCGACAAGGCCAGCGAAGGCTTGCTGCTAATGAGCAACGACCCCGCGTGGGCGGTGCGCCTGACTGATCCCGATGCGCACATCGCAAAAACCTACCGCGTGCAGGTGCGCGGCTTGCCTGATCAGGCGACGTTGCGGCGTTTGCACAGCGGTGTGATCGACCGCGGAGAGCGTCTGTCCGCCGAGTCGGTGCGGATGATTGGCTGCGGAGAGAAGAATGCCTGGCTGGAGATCATCCTGACCGAGGGCCGCAATCGGCAAATCCGGCGCATGCTCGCGGCATGCGGACATGACGTGTTGCGTTTGATGCGCGTGGCGATCGGCTCACTCGAACTGGGTGATCTGCCCAAGGGTGCCTGGCGGATGTTGACTGCCGCGGAGATTGACGCGTTGTCCCCGCGTTGAAACGCGACTCGGGTTGCGCCTCAAGCAGCCAGCGGCGTGGCGCCGATCCAGGTTTCAGTCACGCGCAAATCCTCATCGACGACGGTGAAGTCCGCGCGATAACCCTTTGCGATGCAGCCGTGCGTCGCGCCGAGCCCGAGGAATTCCGCCGGATAAGTCGAAGCCATGCGTGCGGCTTCGTCCAGCGGCACCCCCAGCATTCGGACCGTGTGGCGCACGGCGTCGATCATGTCGAGCGCCGAACCGGCGAGTGTTCCGTTTGCGGTCTGGCACATGCCGTCGCGTACGGTGATGGTCTCGCCGTTCAGCACGAACGACGGATTGGCCGCGCCGACCGGCGGCATCGCATCCGTGACGAGGAACACCTTGCCGCGCGGTTTGGCCTTCAGCGCGATGCGCAGGCTGGCAGGATCGACATGATGGCCATCGACGATGACACCGCACCAGGATTCCGAATCGTCCAATGCCGCACCCACCATGCCTGGTGCGCGACTGGTGAGCGGCGACATCGCATTGTACAGATGGGTGAATCCGCGCACGCCTGCGTCCAGCGCCGTGCGTACCGTCTTGTAATCGGCGTTGGAGTGGCCCGCGGAAACGACCACACCCATTCCTGCGAGCTGGCGGACCGCATCGGGTGCCACGCATTCCGGCGCCAGCGTCAGCAGGGTCACGCTGCGCTGCAGTGATCCGGCCAAACGCAGTTCGTCGGCGTTCGGCGTGTGCAGGAACTTCGCAGCGTGTACGCCCTTGCGTTCGCGGCTGATGAACGGACCTTCGAGATGAATGCCGAGCACGCCCGGCACGCCTGCATCGACCGCTGCAGCGACTGCTGCGATTGCGGCGCGCATCTTGTCGGTGCTGTCGCTGATGAGCGTGGGCAGAAAACCCGTCGTGCCGAAGCGCCGGTGTGCCGCACCGATCGTCCTGATGCCCTCCACCGTCGTCTGGTCGTTGAACAGCACGCCGCCCCCGCCGTTGACCTGGCAGTCGATGAAGCCCGGCAGCAATCGCCGGCCGGACAGGTCATGCGTCCGTACGTCGGCTGGCAGTTCCGCTCGCGTGGTGATCGCAGCGATGCGTTCGCCCTCGACGATCACCGCCGCGTCGTCGCGCCATCCGTGCGCCGTCAACACGCGGCCATTGATCAATGCCACCTGCATCACACCGTCTCCGTCACTTTGGCAAGATGCGGCGGATGATCGGGGTCACGGCCGCGCCTGATCGCCAGCGCGTTGACCGCGCGGTAGAAGCTCTGGATCGCGAGGATCGGCGCGCACATGGGTTGGCTGGTCGCCACGATCGGCAGTGCGCCGCGTCCGGATGCCCCCGGCGCTGCGGTCCACACCTCGGCGCCTCGGCGATGGAAGTCACGCGCGGTGGCCATGGCGCCCGCGAGCGCGTCATCATCCTGAGCGAACAGCAGTACCGGCAGGCGCGGACCGACCAATTCCATCGGGCCGTGGCGAACTTCGGCGCTGCTGAATGCCTCGGCATGCAGGGCACAGGTTTCCTTCAATTTGAGTGCCGCTTCCTGCGCCGCGGCGAGGCCGTAACCGCGGCCGAGCACGAAGAGGTCTTGCATGTCCTGCAATCCGTCCACCAGCGGTGACCAGTCGAGCGCGAACGCCCGGCGCAGTTGTTCCGGCAATTCGTGCAGCGATTGCAGCAGCGATGCGTCGCCGCACCAGTGCACGACCAGGTGCAGCACCGCGGCCAGCGAGCCGATGAAACTCTTGGTCGCCGCCACGCTGCGTTCCGGACCGGCCTGCAGCGGAATCACCGTATCGGCCAAGGTGGCCAGCGGTGATCCCTCGGCATTGACCATTGCCACCACGCGCGCACCAGCCATGCGCGCAGCCTCGGCGCTGCGCAGCAGGTCGGGGCTTGCTCCGGATTGAGAGATGACGAGGTACAACGCGCCGCGGAGTTGCAGGGGCACCGCATAGATCGATTCGACCGACGGCGACGCCGAAGCGGTGACGCAGCCGGTCTGCGTTTCGATGACGTACTTGGCATAGGTGGCCGCGTGATCGGAACTTCCGCGCGCGCAGGTGACGACGAAGGGCGGCGTGTCGTCGCGCAGCATCGCGGCAAGCCGGCGAACTTCCGCATCGTTCCGTTCGATCTGCCTTGCGACGGTGTCGGCGGCTTCCGCGGCCTCCCGGTGCAACGCGGTGGATTCTGGATCCATGTCGAGGGAGCGGGGTGCGGACACGCTGTCGGAAAAATCATTCATTGCTTTGGACGTGGCGGGGCGGTCGAACCGCGCACCACCAGTTCGGGGCTGAAGCCTTCGTTTTCGACATCACCGCCGTGGATCTGCGCGATCAGCAAGCGGGTCGCGTGCTCGGCGATCAATTCGGTGCGTTGCCGCGAGGTGGTGAGCGAAGGCCACGAGTGTCGCGAGAACGGGCTGTCCTCGAATCCCGCAACCGACAGGTCGTAGGGAACGTGCAAGCCGGCCGCGCGCGCCGCGGCCAGTACGCCCGCGGCGATTTCATCGTTGGAGCCGAAGATGGCGGTCGGAGGCTCGGGCAGCCCCAGCAATCGGCGCGCGCCGCGAAAACCGTCATCGAAAGAGAAATCGCCCTCCAGGATCAACTCCTCGTCCAAAGGCACGCCGTAATCCTGCATGGCCTTCTCGTAACCCTTGTAGCGCTCCGGGCTGGAGCGGTGCTGCTTTCCGCCCCACAGGAAGCCGATGCGCACGTGGCCGAGCTGGATCAGGTAAGCCGTTATCGCGTAGGCGGCATCCCGATCATCGACGAAGACGCAGGGAAAACCATCGTGGGGATCCTCGGCTGCCGAGATGATCCGCACCAGCGGAATGTTGTAGGCGGTCAGTTCGCGCAGCAACGCCATCCGCTCGGACATCGGTGGCGCGAGCACCAGTCCCGCCAGGCGGGATCGATGCGTGAGATCGCGCAGCTCTTCGGCGAGCCTGGGTCCGCGGGAGTTGCAGGGATGGATCTGCAGGCCGAAACCCATTTCGCGACACGCCGCAAGCGCACCCTGTTGCACCGCGATGATGTAATAAGGGTTGGGGTTGTCGTACACGAGCCCGATCGCGTACGCCTTCGCGCTGCGCAGGCTGCGCGCGGACAGGTCGGGCCGGTAATCGAGCTGTTCGATCGCCCTCAGCACGCGCTCGCGCGTCTGTTCGCGTACCGAGCCTTCGCGGTTGATGACGCGCGAAACGGTTTTCAGCGATACCCGGGCTTGCTTCGCGACATCCCGGATGGTGGCGGGTCCCAATGGAAACTCCTTGGCGGATGGGTGCGGGTTGCGCGCAATGCGCCGAAAGTTACGAAGTGGCGGCTGCGGAATCGATCGCACGCGCGCCGCGGGACTGCCCGACCCTGTGCCCGAGAAGTCCGTAGAACAGAATGTAGGCATATCCGGGTGCCATCACCAGCAAAAATGCCAACTGGAAGTTGATGAATTCTTCGATGTTCACGAAGATCTGCGGGATCACGGCGCCGCCGGCGATGCCCATGATCAGCAGCGCAGAACCGAATTCGGTGCGATCGCCGAGTCCCTTGATCGCCAGCGGAAAAATCGCGGGCCACATCATCGCGTTGGCGAAGCCGAGTGCGGCCACGAACGCCACCGACACGTAGCCGTGTGTGACCCAGGCAGCAAAGGCAAACACCACGCCCAGCACCGCCGATGCCGCGAGATAGCTTTGCTGCGAGATGAAGCGGGGCGTCAGCGCGACGCCCAGCAGATAGCCGACCAGCATTCCGATCATGGTCCACGTCGTCAGGTGCTTGGCCGCGTCCAGCGCCATGCCCGCGGACTGGCCATAGATCACGATGCCGTCGCCGGCCATCACCTCCATGCCCACGTAGACGAAGATGCACACCACGCCCAGCCACAGATGCGGGAAGCTGAAGATGCTGCGCCTGGACGAGGATCTTGCTCCCGCGTCTGCGCGGTTTTCCTCCGGCCTGATTTCCGGCAGCGAAGAAAACACGATCCAGATCGCCAGCACCACCAGTACCGCCGCCATCACCACGTAAGGCATGAATGCCCGCGACACAAACGCGTGCTGCAGCGCCGCCCGCGCGCTCGACGAAGCGGCCGCACTGATCTTGTCGGCATACGCAGTGGCACCACTCAGCAGCAGCGCACCGAACACGATCGGCGCCACCGCGCCCGCGGCCTTGTTGCAGATGCCCATGATCGCGACGCGTTTGGCGCCGCTTTCGATCGGACCGAGGATGCTGACGTAAGGATTGGACGCGGTTTGCAGCAGCGCGAGACCCGCGCCGATCACGAACAGCCCGACCAGCGCGCCCGAGTAGCTGTACCTTGCCATGAATTCGGCGAACAGTACCGAACCGACGGCCATCACGAACAGTCCGAGCGCCATGCCCTTTTTCATCCCGGTGCGTTTCAGCACGACCGCCGAAGGCAGCGCCAGCACGAAGTAGGACACATAGAACGCCAGCGGGATGAAAAACGCACTGACGTTGTCCAGATCGAAACCCACTTTGACGAACAGGATCAACGACGAGTTGAGCCAGGTGACGAAGCCGAAAATCGCAAACAGTACGCCGATGATCACCATCGACATCACGTAA
Source organism: Gammaproteobacteria bacterium (assembly GCA_021324095.1). Lineage (GTDB taxonomy): Bacteria > Pseudomonadota > Gammaproteobacteria > Xanthomonadales > Rhodanobacteraceae > 66-474. Next base: position 19,192 of record JAJPJT010000006.1, on the reverse strand, counting down.
TGCGACTGCTGCGGCTGGCTTGCGGTAGTAACCATGGTTCGCGCCTGTTCTCGACAGTGGATCGGGGATTATGGAGCAATCCGCCGCTGACCAACGTTGTCAGAATTTTGTCCCGGGGCGAGTATCGCACGTGCGTGAGCTCAAATGACAGGGGCTGGCGATGCAATCCAGGATTGGTGCAATGCAGCACCACCGCCCTGCACGCAGCCTGCTCATTACCGGGATTTCAGCAAAAAACCGGCTCCGGCCGCCGCCTTCGCACGCGTCAGGAATTGCTGCGTCGCAAATTGACAACGTTGTCATTCGTGACACACTGGCGCCCATTCAAGTTGCCCGAGAGCAGGATGAGTGTGGCCGCCGATCGTTTGAGCCAGCATGCCAGCCTCCGGACGCAACCTTTTCTGGCGGCGGACGTCGGCGGAACGCATGCGCGGGTGGCATTGATGCGTGCGGCCAGCGGGCGCGGGCGCGAGTTCGAGATGCTGGCGTACCGCAAGTTCGCGTGCGCCGACTTCGCGGGGCTGCCGGAGCTGTTGAGGGCATTCGTCGACCGCGATGCCACGGTGCCGGTGCGACGCTGTGTCATCGCGTGCGCTGGGCAGGGCATCGACGACGTCATCGTCAATGACAACCTGGTGTGGCATGTCAGCCTGTCGCAGTTGCGCGACGTGCTTGCATTCGATGACGTCGCGCTGCTCAACGATTTCGAGGCGCTCGGGTACGCGCTCGATGACGTCAAGGATGCGGGCAGCCTGCTGCTGTGCGGGCCTGATGTGCACGGCGGGGGTCCGGCATTGGTGGTCGGACCCGGAACCGGGCTGGGTGCCGCGGTGCGCCTGCCGGGTCCCACAGGCGCGCGTGTACTCGCAACCGAAGCGGGCCAGATGGATTTTGCGCCTGGAACGGCACGCGAGCGCGAAGTGCTGGCGTACCTCGCGCCCGACGGTGGTTACGTTCCCTACGAGCGCATCCTGTCCGGCCCCGGATTGCTGACGTTGTATTCCACCCTCTGCCAATTGCGCGGACAGGCGCCCCGCCTCGCGACGCCGGAAGCCGTCACCGAAGCGGCGTGCGCCGGCAGCGACACCGACGCCGGTGAAACGGTGGAGATGTTCTGCGGGGTGCTCGGCAGCTTCGTCGGGAACGTCGCGATGGCGTTCATGGCGGAAGGTGGCGTGTACCTGGCCGGTGGAGTCCTGCCGGAGATCCGCGCCCTGCTGCAGCGCAGCCGTTTCGTGGAACGTTTCCTGGACAAGGCGGGGATGCGCGAATTCCTGCTGCGCGTGCCCGTGCGCCTCATCGAGCACGGGCGCCGCGGTGTCCTTGGCGCCGCGCGTTGGTATCTCGACAGCCACATGCGGGGACCGGCATATCACCACGGCATGGGCGACGGCACCACTGCTTAATGGATTTTCACAAGAACCATCATCCGGGTGTCTCGGCACCCATCACTTCGTGAGCGAGAAGAGGGTACGTCATGAAATTCCGCAAGAGCATGCTTTCGGCGAGCATCGCCACGGCCCTGTTGGTCGCAACCGCTGCCCAGGCCCAGAACACCTCGTCACAGGACCAGACCACTTCTTCGTCCAACCCGCAGCAAACGCAGACGACGTCGGGACAGCAGACGCAAGCGACGACGAGCGCGAAGCCGGGGACGAAAGCGACACCGCAAACGCTCGGTACGGTGCAAGTCGTCGGCATCCGCGCAGCCCAGGCGCTTTCGCTGGAAACCAAGAAGGCCGCCAATTCGCAGGTCGAGGTCGTGTCGGCCGTGGACATCGGCAAGCTGCCGGCCAAGAACGTGGCCGACACGATCGCCCAGCTTCCCGGGGTGAACATCGCGGATGCGGCCGGCGCCGAAGGCGGCTTCGACGAAGCCGATCGCGCCAGCATCCGAGGGAGTGCACCGTCGCTGACCCTGACCACGATCAACGGCCATTCGGTCGCCTCCGGCGACTGGTTCATCCTCGGCAGCGGCGGCACCCGCAGCGTGAGCTACGCGATGCTGCCGTCGGAAATCGTCAACCAGGTCGTTGTGCACATGACGCCCGAGGCGAAGCTGCTGGAGGGCGGCGCCGCCGGCACCATCGACATCATCACGCGCAAGCCGCTGGACTTCAGCAAGCCGTTTTCGCTCGAGGCCAGCGTCGGCGGCGTGTATGCCGACCTGCCCGGCAAAACCAAGCCGCAGTTCAACGGCTTGATCAACTGGAAGAACGACTCGAACACGTTCGGCGTGATGGTGCAGGCGTTCTACGAGGAGCGTGCCCTGCAACGCGACGGCCAGGAGATCCTCGGCTACTCGTACATTCCGACCGGTTCGGCAGCCGCCACGTCGCTGGGATTGTCCGCAGCGACGCCCGGCAGCGCCAGCACCGGTGTGTTCTATCCCAACCTGCCGGGCGCGGCGCTGTTCACGCAGGTCCGCAAACGCAAGGGCGGCACCATCGATCTGCAGTGGCGGGCGTCGGACAGCCTGACGTTCAACCTCGATGCGTTCTATTCCAAGCTGGACGCCACCGACTACAACCGCAACTACATGCTGCGCACGCGCGACCAGCTTCCGAAGCAGGCCGTCACCGGCACCATCCAGGACAACATCCTGACCAGCGCCAGCCTGCCCGGCGATCCGTCGATCTCGCAGGGCATCTACGACATGATCTCGCGTCCGGGTGAGAGCGAATCCAGTCAGTTCGTCACCCTCGACGCGGATTGGCAGGCCACCAACAACCTGGGCTTCAAGTTCCAGCTCGGCACCACCCGGGGCACGGGCAACACGCCGGTCCAGGACGTGATGGAAATGGATACCGGCTATGGCTCCACCGCGAGCTATGCCATGAACGGACTCGGCAAGCCGCTCAACTGGACGATGAGCGGCGTCAACAACGCCTTCGATCCGGCAACCATGGGACTCGACTGGATCTTCGGCGACCAGGACGTCCACGTGGTCGACAAGGAGCGCTGGTTCCAGGCGGACGGCGAATACGACTTCGACGATGCAGGCCCGCTGTCGTCGCTGCAGTTCGGCGTGCGTTACGCGAAGCACGACCACGACAGCCCCACCGCCATCGCCCAGGGGCCGAACTTCGCGTCGGCGGTGGAGTTCGGCCAACACGACCCCAGCATCTATCCTGCGGCCGGCGGCAATTATCCGAGCGACTTCGCCAGCAAGCTCGGCGTCGGCCAGATGCCGTCCGACATCTGGTACTGGACGGCGGCCCAGCTCTCGCAACTGGACGCGTTGTACGCGAACCGTGCGGTGACCGGCGATACCAGCTCACGTTTCTACCCCAACGACATCTACTCGATGACGGAGAAGAACGGCGCGGCCTACATCCAGGCCAATTTCACCGGCGACCGCTGGACCGCCAATGCCGGCCTGCGCTACGTGTCCACCGACGAGGACATCGGCTACACCGCGCCCGGCATCTACGAAACCACTTATGCCGGCCCGTTTCTGAACTCGGCGTTCTATCCGAACGGCTGGTACTGGAACTACTACAAGCACAACTACGACAAGGTGCTGCCGAGCTTCAACCTGAAGTTCGACCTGAACCAGGACGGCAGCCTGTTGACGCGGTTTTCCGCATCGCAAACCCTCACCCGCCAGGACTACAACCAGTTGGCCGGCTTCCTCAGCCTGACCGATCCGAAGGTGCAAGGCGAAATCGGTGCGGGCAGCGGGCCCAATCCGCGGCTGAAGCCCATCATCTCGACCAATTTCAGTGCGTCACTCGAGTGGTACTTCGCCGAGCGCGGCCTGCTGGCCGGCAGCGTGTACGAAATGGATTTGAACAACTATTACGACTACGGCTCGACGACAGGCACCTACCTCAACAACTACCTGACCTACAACAAGACGACCAACCCGTCGAGCACGCCGATCTACAGCCAGTACCTGGTCAGCATCCCGATCAACGTCAACGGCACGCTCAAGGGCGCGCAGTTGAACTACATCCAGCCGATCGGCGAGCACTTCGGCGTGCAGTTCAACTACACCTATGCGACCGGTCATTCGTCGGGCGGCACGTTCCTGTACAACGCCGATGGCACGCCCGGCAACAACGTCGCCGCCGGAAATCGACCTTTGTTCGGCACCTCGAAGAACACCGTCAACGCATCGGTGTTCTACGAGAGCGCGCACTGGAATGCCCGCATCAATTACACGTATCGTTCCAAGTTCTACGACGGCGTGATGAGCAACTCGGGCGCGGGCATGCCTCTGCTGCCGTACTGGCAGGCCGGGCAGGGCTACCTCTCGGCCTCGGCGGGCTACCGGCTGAATGACCACTGGACCTTCAGGTTCGACGCGATGAACCTCAACAACCCGCATTTGCGTTACTTCATCAAGGGTTCGCAGGCGGGGCTGGGATTCGACACGGCGCCGGAAGCGTTCTATGTGAACGGTCGCCAGTACTACTTCACCGTGAGCTACAAGCTCTGATCCGGTTGCATCCGGACAACGGTACTCCGCTCTCCAGCGTTGCGGGCCGGTATGGCATCCCGGCCCGTTTTTTTTATGCGCATCACAGGTTCTGGCGCGCGCGCCGCTTCAGTTCTTCCAGTGTTTCAGGGGTAAGCGGCCCCAGCACGCCGCGGCGCTGCTCGGGAATGTGCGCAACGGGATCGCGGTCGGCGAACACATAATGGTCCAGCAGGCTTCGCCACGCGGCCCGTTCGGCGGGCGGCAGCGCGCGAAACGCCAGCAGGCAGTGGAACAACGCGGCGCGCGCATGGCCTGTGACGTAGCCCGGCACGTCCACGGGACTCCACCAGTAGTTCACCAGCGCGTTGAGTTGTTCCAACGATTCGACGTGGTGCCACCACAAGGGCGGTATGTAGATCGCATCGCCCGGATGCAGCTCCGCGACCTGCGCCACGGCGAGGGCAAGCTTGAGACGCGGATAGCGCGGATCGTCCGGCTGGTCCAGCCGCGCGAGGCTGATCGCCGCCCCGGTCGGCGCGAAATCCAGCGGGCCCACGTAAAGGTTGGGCAGTTGATCGGGCGGGAACAGGGTGAAGCGGCGCGCGCCGCACACGACGCACGCGATGTTGTGCTGCGAATCGAAATGCGTGGGCGTCACGGTGCGATTGCCCATCCACAGGCGCGGCTCGATGCGCGGATCGAGGAACGGCAACGCATGGTCGGCGAGCAGACCGGGCAGGCAACTGCGGATCGGCACGCTCTGGATCACCAGGCCCGGCGCGTGCTCGCGGCGGCTGTAGCGCGCCAGTCTCTGCAGGCCGAGCGTCACCGGGACCTGGAAATGCTGGTAGTTGAATTCGCCCAGATCCGGCGTGTAGCCGATGATGCCCTCGGCCTCGGGCGCGATCAGCAACGTGGTCACGTCGGCGCCGTTGTCCAGTTCGGACAGCCGTTGCGCGAACGCGGTGTCCGACTGGAGCGCGAGTTCCACGATCGGCCAGTCCCGCACCAGGCCGCGGATCACCAGCGGCTTTCCTTGCTGGACTGCAGCGTGGACATCGAACGAGCCCGGATCGCCGCGGTGTTCCTCGATCGGGCGTGGCCGTATTGAAGGCTCGGCTGCACTCATGGGTCTGCGTCGGCGCCGGGAGCCATGTCGAATTGCGCGTTGCTGAACATGACCATCGCGTCAGTAAAAGTACACCTGCAGTGACGGCTCGGGCTTTGGCTCGATGGCCTGCAGGAACGTGCGATGGTCCGGAAAGTTGAGGGCGCTGCGCTCGATGAGGTTGTCGATCTCCGCCAGGCTGTAGCGCGCCTCCTGCCGGGTCGGCGGTCGCATTTCCCGGTCGTCGGGGAACAGGCCGACGCCCGCCAGCAAGCTGTACCACGACATCACCGGATAGCCACGGCCGAAGGTTCCCTCGTTGATGCCGGCCGCGATCGGGCGGCGTGCCAGCCAGGTGCGGAGCAGTTGCTGCAGCGGCGCCGACAAATGCGTGTTCGCGGCATTGGCGCGCCAGTACTCGGTGTCGTCGCGCGTGTTCGTCTTGTAATGGGTGACGATGTAATCGCGGGTGCCTTCGACCTGGGCGTTCAGCGTCTCGTTGAAGCGGGCGCGCACTGCTTCGCCGAGGTCGCCCTTTTCGAGCGCCGCGACCAGCATCATCGCCGTGCGCTGCGCGAACAGGAGCGTGGTGGCTTCGAGCGGTTCGATGAAGCTCTGGGCCAGCCCATTGGCCACGCAGTTTCGCGTCCAGGGCTGCGCCGCGCGACCGGCACGGAACCTGAGGTGGCGTGCCGGGGCCTCGCTGGCGTTCGGCATGCCCAGGTGCTGGCGCAGCTCCTGCTCCGCTTCTTCGGGCGAGCAGAAATCGGTGCTGTAGACGTAGCCTTGGCCCCAACGATTGGTCAGCGGGATTTTCCAGACCCAGCCGTTGCGCAACGCCGTGGAAATGGTCTGCGACATGATCGGGCCGTCGTTCGGCCGGTTGATGACCACGGCCGCGTCGTTGAAGAGGTTCTCCTTGAAGGACACGAAGGGGACGCCCAGCGCCTTGCCGGTCAGGATGGATGCGAACCCGGTGCAATCGACGAAGAGGTCGCCGGCCAGCGTCGCGTCGCCTTGGAGTCGCAACAAGGCGATGTCGCCGGACTCGCTTAGTTGCACGTCGGCGACGTGACCGGTGATGTGCTGGACGCCCGCCTCGATCGCCTGCTTTTCGAGGAACGCCCCCAGCAGCACGGAATCGAAGTGGAAGCCGTACCAGACGTCGAACGGAAAGCTGCGTGGCGCCCTGGGTGCCTGGCAATGGGCCGCCAGGCGCGCGGAAATGAAATAGCGGTTCGGGTGCGCATGCACGCGGGCGCCATCGAGGCGGGCGTGCACGTTGTCGATGAAGGGCGCCATCGTGATGTTGTCGAGCATCGATGCGAAAGCGTGGAAATAGCTTTCGTGGCCCGGACGCGTGGACCAGCCGTCGAAGGTGATGCCGGCCTTGTAGGTGGCGTTGCAGGCCGGCATCCATTCGCGCTCCTCGATCCCCACGCTTTCGAAGAAGCCGCGCAGCCACGGCGTGGAGCCCTCGCCGACGCCGATGGCGCCGACGTGCGGCGATTCCAGCACCGTCACCTTGAGGCGTGGACCGTACGCGGAGCGGGCCAACAGCAGCGCGGTCATCCACCCGGCGGTTCCTCCGCCCACCACCACCACGTGCTTCACCGGCGGCTCGGCGTCGGTGCGGGTGCCCGGTCGCGTGGCCGTGACATTGCGGTTGAAGACCGTAGCCGTTGCGTCGGCCATCCGGGTGGGCCCGATGTGATAACGCGGGCAGCCATGCTACATCGAATTTCCGCACGCCTGGCCCGATAGCTTCCGGGGCGGAGGCCCTCTTCTATAGAATCCGGCGGGCCGGTGGCAAGCGGCCGATGGATCGACTGATGGACCCCGAAGTGATCACCGCACTGCGCGTGGTACCCCCCATCAGCCTTGCGCACGATCAATCATGCGGCGCTCCGGCCGAGTGGTGACTAGGGCTTTCAATTGGGCGCAACCGGGAGGAGGGGCGTGCACAAATCTTGTTGCTTGATTCTCGCTGTCGCGATGCTCGCGCTGGGCATTTCGGGTATCGCCTCGGCCGTACCGCCGGTGCCGGTCTTCCTATGGTCCGTGATTCCCCAGCCGGCGGAAATGCAGCCGGCAGCACAGGGTGCGGTCATGGTGGGCGACGGAACGCGCATACAGGTGGATGCTCGCGACGACCGTGGGCAGGCGCTGGCAATCGCGCGTCGCTTTGCGGATCTTGTCGCTGCGACCCGCGGCCTGCACTTGCGGGTGGAAGCGGATACCCGTGCGGACGAGCCGGCCACCATCCTTTTGAAGCTCCAGCCCGATGCTGATGTCGGCGGGGATGCTGGCTACCGCATTGACATTGGAGCCGACCATATTCAAGTCACCGCCCGAGCGCCGCGGGGTCTGTTCTACGGTAGCGTCACGTTGTGGCAGTTGCTGACCCCGGGTGGCGAGCAGGGCATGCCGGCCGCGGTCGCCAACGGAATGATTGTCGATCACCCGCGTTTCAAATGGCGCGGCCTGATGCTGGATTCCGCGCGGCACTTCCAGAGCGTGGCCGACATCGAGAAACTGCTCGACTGGATGTCGCTGCAGAAATTGAACGTGCTGCACTGGCACCTCACCGATGACCAGGGCTGGCGCCTGCAGGTTCCGGAATATCCCGAGCTCACGAAAATCGGTGCCTGCCGCAAGGCGGTCGGCCCGGATGCGGCGCTGACCGGGAGTCCGGACAAGCCGTATTGCGGTTTCTACACGGAAGAAGACGTACGGCAGATCGTCCGTTACGCCGCCCAACGCTTCATCACCGTCGTGCCGGAAATCGACGTGCCCGGCCATTCACAGGCCGCGATCGCGTCGTATCCGTGGCTCGGCGTCACCGGCAAGCGGCCGCCGGTTTCGACCGACTGGGGCATCAACACCTGGCTGCTCCGGCCCGACGCGCGCACGCTGAAATTCCTCGACGACGTGTTCGACGAGGTGATGAAACTGTTCCCGTCGAAATACATCCACATCGGCGGCGACGAGGCGGCGAAGGACCAGTGGAACGCTTCGCCCGCGGTGCGCGCGCACATGCGCGCGCTGGGGCTGTCGAACATGGACCAGTTGCAGGGCTGGTTCACCACGCAGGTCGCGAACTACCTGGCGAAGCACGGACGCACCGCCGTGGGCTGGGATGAAATCCTGCAGGGCAGGATTCCGGAATCCGCCGTGATCATGTCGTGGCATGCGCCCGAGGGTGCCGTCCAGGCACTGCAGCGGGGCCATGACGTGGTGATGGCTTCGTCGCCGACGCTCTATCTCGATCATTACCAGTCCGATCTGCACGACGAACCACCGGGGCGGCCTGCCGTCGAATCGCTCGAGGACGTGTACGACTACGAACCGGTGCCGAAAGGTGCGACGGCGGCGGAAGCGAAACATATCCTGGGCGTGCAGGCGAACCTGTGGACCGAGTACATGCCGACCTTCGCGCGCGTCCAGCACGCGGTATTTCCACGCATCGCCGCGTTGTCGGAAGTCGCATGGTCGCCCGCCGCCGCGCACGACTGGCGGGGCTTCCTCGAACGCATGCCCTCCGAACTGGCGCGCTATCGCGCACTCGGTATCGAGTACGCGGACAGCGCCTTCGCGCCTGCGTTCGAGCTGAAGGCAGGCGCGAACGACATGATCGATGTGGCACTTTCGAACCAGGCGGATTTCGGCACGATTCGCTACACCACCGATGGCGCTGCGCCGAACACCGAATCGACGCTCTACACGAAGCCGCTGTCGTTCCCGGCGGACAAGTCCACCAGGTTACGTGCAACTACCTTCGACGGCGGCTATGAATTGGCCGCACCGCGTGAACAGACCATCGACGCCGCGACGCTGCTGACGCGCAACAGCGATCAGCTCCATTCCTGCACCGATCAGGTAGTGTTGCGCCTCGAGGATGATCGGCCGCTGCACGGGATTCGACCCGTTTACAAGGTCGACATCGAGAACATGTGCTGGTTGTGGAAGGACGCGCCGCTCGATGGTGTGCATCGCATCGCGCTGACGGTCGGCAACCTGCCGTGGAACTTCTCGCTGTGGACCGACAACGCGAAAGTCGTCACGCGGCCGAAAGCCACGCCGGCCGGCGAATTCCAGGTCCACGTCGATTCCTGCAAGGGTCCGTTGCTCGCGACCATGCCGCTCGCGCAGGCCACGCACACCAAACTGCAAACGACGCTGACTGCGAATATCCCCGCAACGATCGGCAAACATACGCTTTGCATGTTCGCCACCGGTGATCCGCGCGATGGCCTATGGGCGATCGGGAAGATCGAATTGCTGAAGCAATAGCCACAACCTGAGGTTATGCCAAGGACTCACCTTTTCATGAGCCGGCCCCGTCTATCGTAACTATTCTGCGGATGTATCCGCGGCACGAGTGCAGTCGTGTGGTTGTGGCGGGCTAGATGCGATGCCCATGCACACGACGCATGCATGTGAGCCCCTTTCCCAAGCGAGAGATCCCGCCATGGTCCGGACAGGCGATGCAAGAAGTTTGGCCTGGCTCTATTTCGCGGTGTTGCCAGCCTTGCTGCTAGGCGTGGCTGCGCCGGGCTGCGCAGCGTCCGTGGCTCATTCTTCCGTGCACACCGCGGCGGTCGGCATCGCGCAGGATTCCTGCAAATCCGAACCCACGGTCAAGCAGGCGGGCGGATTCGTGGCTTGGTACCGATGGACCCTCGACAACGACTATGGCCAGTTGTGTGTTTACCAGGCAGCCGACGCCGCGCTCGGGAGTGCCAAACCTGACACGCCGCGCGTGGTGTTCATGGGAGATTCGATCACGCAGATATGGGAGCAGGATGATCCCGGGTTCTTCTCCCATGGCCGGGTAGACCGCGGCATCAGCGGACAGACTACCTCGCAGATGCTGGTGCGGTTTCGTCAGGACGTCATCGACCTGCACCCGGCCGTGGTGCAAATCATGGGCGGCACCAACGACATCGCGGGCAACACCGGCGCAACCACGCTGGCGGACATCGAAAGCAATCTGGCGAGCATGGTCGAACTCGCGCAGGCGCACGGGATCAAGGTCATCCTGGCTTCGGTGCCGCCGTCGAATCACTTCTTCTGGCAACCACGCGTGAATCCTGTGGCGCCGATCCGCGAGCTCAACGCGTGGATTCGCATTTATGCCAAGACGCACGGTTGCACTTACGTCGACGACTATGATGCCATGGCCACCAGGACCGGTGCAATGCGGCCCGGGTTGTCGTACGACGGCGTGCATCCGACCGCGAAGGGGTTTTCGATCATGGAGTCTTTGTCCCGCAAGGCCATAGCGGTCGCATTGGCGACGCGCACCAATGATCCCTCAAGCGAAATCTCAGCTCCGATCGGGAAATGACCAGAGTCTGTGCATCAGCCTGCAATCAGACCAACTTCCTGACCAACCTTCGTGAACGCCGCGATAGCGCGGTCGAGGTGTTCGCGCGTGTGCGCCGCGCACATCTGGGTGCGGATGCGGGCCTTGCCTTCCGCGACGACCGGATAGAAGAAGCCGATGGCGTAGATGCCTTCATCCAGCAAGCCTGCCGCCATCGCTTGCGCCAGCTTGGCGTCATGGGTCATCACCGGGACGATCGGGTGATTGCCGGGCCTGATCTCGAATCCCGCTTTCGTCATCGCATCGCGGAAGTAACGGGTGTTCTCCGCCAGCTTGTCACGCAACTCGCCGGCCTCGCCCAGCATCTTCAGCACTTCGATCGACGCCGCGACCAGCGCCGGCGGCAATGAATTCGAAAACAGGTACGGGCGCGAGCGCTGACGCAGCATGTCGATGATCTCCTTGCGGCCGGTGGTGAAGCCGCCGACCGCGCCGCCCAGCGCCTTGCCCAGCGTGCCGGTGAAGATGTCGATCTTGTCCATCACGCCGTGCACTTCGGCCGAACCGCGCCCGGTCTTGCCGATGAATCCCGTTGCGTGGCATTCGTCGATGTGCACCAGCGCGTTGTACCTCTTCGCGAGCGCGGTGATCTTGTCGAGCGGGGCCACCACGCCGTCCATCGAGAACACGCCATCCGACGAAATCAATTTGGTGCGGGCGCCCACTTCATCGGCGGCCTGCAACTGCTTTTCGAGGTCCGCCACGTCGCCGTTGGCATAGCGGAAGCGCCTGGCCTTGCACAGCCGGATACCGTCGATGATCGAAGCGTGGTTCAGCACATCGGAGATGACGGCGTCGTTTTCGCCCAGCAGCGGCTCGAACAGGCCGCCGTTGGCATCGAAGCACGCGGCGTACAGTATCGCGTCGTCGGTACCGAAGAATTTCGCGATGTCGTGTTCCAGTTGTTTGTGCAGGTCCTGCGTGCCGCAGATGAAACGCACCGAGGCCATCCCGAAGCCGTGCGTGTCCAGCGCGCGCTTGGCCGCTTCGATAAGCCGCGGATGATCGGCAAGGCCGAGGTAATTGTTGGCGCAGAAGTTCAGCACCTTGCGGCCATCGGCCAAAGTGATCTCGGCCGACTGCGGCGAAGTGATGATGCGTTCGTCCTTGTAGAGACCGCTGTCGCGGATGGATTGAAGTTCTTCGTGGAGGCGTGCTTGCGCGGCGTAGGTCATGGCTGAGTCCTTGAAAACGGGGGTTGGGGACGGTAGCGGGGGCGCAAAGATGGTGCGATCGGTTGCGGGTGTGCATCCGTATTGGTGAAGCTCGTTGTCACGCCCCTCACTACGCGCCCCCAATCCCCTTCTCAATTCCAACTGCACACCACCTTGCCGCACTCGCCGGACGCCATCAGGTCGAAGCCCTGCTGGAAATCGTCGATCGCGAGCTGGTGGGTCAGCACCTTGTGCAGCGGAAAACCGGTCAGCAGCATCTGGGTCATCTTGTACCAGGTCTCGTACATGCGCCGGCCGTAGATGCCGTGCAGGGTCAGGCCCTTGAAGATCACCTTGTCCCAGTCGATGCCTGAACCATTCGGCAGGATCCCGAGCAGTGCAACCTTGCCGCCGTGATACATGCAATCCAGCATGTCGTTGAAGGCGTGCGGGTTGCCCGACATCTCCAGCCCCACGTCGAAACCTTCCATGTGCAGTTCGGAAAGGATCTCGCGCACGGGTTGTTTGGAAACGTTGACCACGCGCGTCGCGCCCATCTCGGCGGCGAGCTTCAGGCGATAGTCGTTGACGTCGGTGACCACGATGTTGCGAGCGCCCACGTGGCGCGCGATGCCAGTCGCAATCACGCCGATCGGACCCGCGCCCGTGATCAGCACGTCCTCGCCGATCAGGTCGTACTCCAGCGCGCAATGTGCGGCGTTGCCGTAAGGGTCGAAGAACGCGGCGAGCGACGAGGGGATCTGGTCGGGAATCGGCCACAGGTTCGATTGCGGCATCGCGATGTATTGCGCGAAGGCGCCGTTGCGGTTGACGCCGATGCCCACGGTATGCGGACACAGGTGCGGACGCCCGGCGCGGCAGTTGCGGCACATGCCGCAGGTGATGTGGCCTTCGGCCGAGACGCGCTGGCCGACGCGATAACCCCGCACTTCGCTGCCCAGCGCGACGATCCTGCCGACGAACTCGTGGCCGATCACGAGGCCCGGTTTGATCACGCGCTGCGCCCACTGGTCCCAGTTATAGATGTGCAGGTCGGTGCCGCAGATCGCGGTCTTCTCGACCTCGATCAGCACGTCGTTGTGGCCGTATTCCGGCACCGGCACCTCTTCCATCCAGATGCCCTTGGCGGCGTCGCGCTTGACCAGCGCCCTCATCATGTTCGGCATGTCGTCGACCTTGGAGGTTCTCGAATCGCAGCATTATAGGCCGGGCGGCAAGAGGGACACCGCGCGCCGACCCTACAATCGCGGCCATGTCGCACCACGCGAACAGCATCGACCGGCGCCCGTCCGCAATCTTCCTGATGGGCCCGACCGCGACCGGCAAGACCGCGCTTGCCTGCGCGCTGGCAGATCGCTTTCCAGTTGAACTCGTCAGCGTCGATTCGGCGCTGGTGTACCGCGGCCTCGACATCGGCGCGGCCAAGCCGGATGCGGAAACCTTGCGCCGCTATCCGCACGCGCTGATCGACATCCGCAATCCGGCGGAGCCGTATTCGGCCGCGACGTTCCGCGACGATGCGTTGACGGCGATGCGAGCCATCACCGCGCGCGGCAACGTGCCGCTGCTGGTCGGCGGCACCGGCCTGTATTTCCGGGCGCTCGAACGCGGGTTGTCCGAGATGCCGCCGGCCGAGCCCGCCGTGCGGGCGCGCCTGCAAGCGGAAGCCGAGCGCGACGGCTGGCCCGCACAGCATGCGCGGCTTGCACAGAGCGATCCGGAAGCCGCCGCGCGGATTCGCCCCAATGACGCGCAGCGCATCCAGCGCGCGCTGGAGGTCATCGAATTGTCCGGCCATACGCTCACTGCCATGCAAGCGCAAAAGGGCGCCGCGAATCGGTTGCCTTGGCGCGTATTGAAGCTCGCGTTGAATCCCGCTGATCGCGCGGCACTGCGCGAACGCATTGCAGTGCGTTTTGATGCGATGCTGCGCGAGGGTTTTCTCGACGAGGTCAAGGCACTGCATGCGCGTGGCGATTTGGATTCCAATTTGCCGGCTCTGCGGGCGGTGGGTTACCGGCAGGCGTGGGAATATCTCGAGGGTGCATATTCGCTGGAAATGTTCCGCACGCGCGCGATCCATGCGACGCGGCAGCTTGCGAAGCGGCAGACGACGTGGTTGCGCGGCGAATTGGACGCGCGTGTGTTCGATCCCGACCACCCGGATTGCCATGAATCGATCGTCGCCGCCATCGCCTTGTTTCTGCCGATGAAACCCTAGTGAATCGGCCCAAATGCCGTCGTTATGCGCTAACATTTGATTCCGCGAAGGAAACCCGCGGTCCGCCCCTGATCGGAAGGCCATAACAATGTCCAAGAGCCAATCGTTGCAGGATCCGTTTTTGAATGCCCTGCGCCGCGAACGCATTCCCGTGGCGATCTACCTCGTCAATGGCATCAAGTTGCAGGGCGTGATCGAGTCGTTCGACCAGTTCGTGGTGCTGCTGCGCAACCAGGTCAGCCAGATGGTGTACAAACACGCCATCTCGACCGTGGTGCCGAGCCGCGCGGTCAAGGTCGGTCCGGACGACGCGAAGCAGGAAGACGCCGAAGCACCGGCGCAGGATTGATTGCCCTGTTCGTCGAACGAGAGAAGCGAGGCGAACGCGCGCTGCTGGTGTTGCCCTATTCGGGCAACGGCGCGGCGGCGCGGCGCGCACAGGAATTCACCGAATTGGCCAAATCCGCCGGCGCGGAAATCCTGGGCACGGTGCGTGCACGCGTGGATGCGCCCAACCCGAAGTTCTACATCGGCACCGGCAAGGCCGACGAGGTGCAGTCGAAGGTGCGCGAACTCGGCGCCGACCTCGTGCTGGTCGACCACGCGCTGACGCCGGTGCAGGAACGCAATCTGGAAAAGCACTTCTCCGCGCGGGTCATCGATCGCGCTGCATTGATCCTGGATATCTTCGCGCAGCGCGCGCAGTCGCACGAAGGCAAGCTGGAAGTCGAGCTTGCGCAGTTGCAGCACATGGCAACCCGGCTGGTCCGCGGCTGGACGCATCTCGAGCGCCAGCGCGGCGGTTCAATCGGCCTGCGCGGTCCCGGCGAAACTCAGCTCGAAACCGACCGGCGGCTGCTGCAGAAGCGGGTCGAGCAATTGCAGAAACGCATCGACAAGGTCGGTGTGCAGCGCGGCCAGCAACGGCGTGCGCGGTTGCGCAACACCCTGCCGCGCGTCGCGCTGGTCGGCTACACCAACGCGGGCAAGTCCACGCTGTTCAATGCGGTGACGCGTGGCTCGGTGTATACGGCCGACCAGTTGTTCGCAACGCTCGACCCCACGGTTCGGAGGCTGGACGGGCTGGAATCGGGGCCTGCCGTGCTGGCCGACACGGTCGGATTCATCCGCGAGCTTCCGCACGACCTCGTGGCGGCATTCCGCGCGACCCTCTCCGAAGCGCGCGATGCCGATCTGCTGCTGCACGTCACCGATGCGGCCGATCCCGAGCGCGACGTGTTGAGTGGGGTCGTGAACGGCGTGCTGGATGAAATCGGCGCGGGCGACGTGCCGCAGTTGATGGTGTTCAACAAAATCGATGTTTTGAATGCCAACGTCCCTGTTGGCGAAGATCAAAAGCCGGGCATCCCTGGCCCGACTTTCAACGAAATCCCACCCCGCATCGACCGCGACGCGGAAGGCGCGCCGGCGGCGGTGTGGCTGTCGGCGGTGAGCGGCGCCGGGCTCGACCTGCTGCGCCAGGCCGTCAGCGAGCGACTCGCCGGCGCTCGCGTGCACGCGGAGTTGCGGCTGCCGCCGCGCGCCGGCCGTCTGCGTGCGCGCCTGATCGAACTCGGTGCGGTCAAGTCCGAGCGTTACGACGAAGAGGGCTGGCGTCTCGACATCGACGCGCCGCGCAATTTGTTGCTGCCGCTGGCCGGCGACGTGCGCGGCGACGATGCACGGCTGCTGCGGGATTGGCTCGATGCAGCGTGAGGAGCTTCCGTAAGTACGCTGCTCTGGCGTCCCTTCGGAGCGGCTGTTGTGAAAAGCCAGGACAGGGAAGTCCGTTCTGGTGCTGGAGGAGCCCTGTGCGTTTTGCTTGCCTGGCATTGGGCGACGCGGCGATCAGGGACGATCGCACAAGGATGATAGAATTCCCCGTTTGCGCCGATTCCGGCGTGTCGATCCACCAACCCGAGGTTGCAAACGATGCCCTGGAAGGAGCCCGGTGACAAACCGCGCGAGCCCCGCGGCCGGGAGCCGTGGGGGCCGGGGCAGGGTGGCCATGGCGGCGGGCCCGACATCGAAGCGTGGCTGAGGAAATTCCGGCGCAGCCTGGGGCCGTTCGGCCGCGGCCCGCTCGGCGTGCTCGCGCTGATCGTGGTGATCATCGTCCTTTGGTTCCTGATCGGCGGATGGACCTCGATCGGCGGCCAGCAGGTCGGCGTGCTGATGCGTTTCGGGCGTTTCGTACGCGTGCTGCAGCCGGGCGTCCACCTGCGCTTTCCTTCGCCGATCGACGAGGTCGACAAGGTCGACATCGGGCGCATCCGCACGGTCAATGACGAGGCACGCATGCTGACCAGCGACGGCCAGCTCGTGCTCGTCGATTACGACGTGCACTACAAGGTGACCAACGCGCGCGATTTCCTGTTCTCGGCGCGGGATGCCGAGGAAGTGGTGCGGACAGAGGCGATCGCTGCGGTGCGCGGCGTCGTGGGTTCGCACGAGTTGCAGTGCCTGATCGATGGCCTGGGCCTGCCGTGCCAGTCCGGTCACGTCGATGCCGACAAGCTTGCCGGTGCGATCCGCACGCGGCTGGAAGGCGCGTTGTCCTCTTCGCCCGGCACGCTCGGCATCGCGCTCACCGACGTCGGTGTCCAGAACGTCGGCGTTCCGTCGGACGTGAAACAGGCGTTCGATGCCATCGCCAGGGCACACGACGACGCCAAGACCGCGAAGGCGACGGCCGAGGCCAACGTGACGCGCGGCCAAATTGAAACGAAGAACCAGGCCATATCGATCAAGAACGATGCCGAGGCCTACCGGCGCGAGGTCGTCGCGGAGGCAAATTCCGCGGTCGCCCGATTCGGCCAGGTCCTCCTCCAGTACCAGGCATCGCCGCAGGTGACGCGACATCGCCTGTGGCTCGACGCAATGCAGTCCGTGTTGACCAAAAACCACGTGGTCGTCAACACCGGTTCCGGCAACGTGGTCATCCAGTTCCCCACGCAGCATCCGGGTGCCGCCGGCACGCCCGCCACGGCGGGCAGCACCGGGCCGGCGTCGGCTTCCTCGGCGCCCGGCTCGGCGACTTCCACCACGATCCCGGTCACTTCGGGTCCCGGCGTGCAGGCCGGAAGCGCATGAAATACATCATCCCCATTGTGATCCTCGTGCTGGCGCTGCTCGGCGCCAACGGCATCTACGTCGTGGGCGAAGGCCATGCCGCGGTGCTGTCGCGGCTCGATCACGTCGAAGCGGCCGGCATCGGTCCCGGGCTGCATTTCAAGCTGCCGTTCGTGCAGGACGTCACGGTGTACGACACCCGTGAACTCGTTTCGCAGGCCGAACCGGGCGACTGCAAGACGCGCGACGGCGAGACGGTCCGCGTCGGATTCGACGTGCTTTGGCGGGTTGCCGATCCTGCGATCTATTTCAAGGCGACCTCCGCGGACGAACTGCAGGCCATCCAGCAGATGGAGCCGCTGATCCGGAATGCGTTGCGCAAGGAAGTCGCGGGCCAGGATTTGTCGAGACTGCTGGTCGCGGCGAGTGGCGACACGGGCGCCGCGGTTCGTGGCGACGTGAGCGGCACGATTCGCCAGAAGTTGGGCATCGACATCCTTTCAGTCGGCATCGGGCGGGTGCTGCCGCCCGAGGACTCGCTTGCCGCCGTGTACAAACGCATGAGCGCCGAGGCCCAGGTCCAGGCCGGCACCGTGCGCGCCGAAGGCGAGGCCGCGGCGGAAGCCATCCGCGCGGCCGGCGATGCGCAAGACCAGAAGGTGCTTGCGGCGGCGGACAAGGCAGCTGCATCCATACGCGGCGACGGCGATGCGCAGGCGGCGAAGATCTACGCTGCGGCTTCGGCAAAAGACCCGCAATTCTTCCGCTACTGGAGCAGCCTCGAAGCCTGGCGCAAGAGTTTCAGCGGCGGCGGCGCCGTGGTCGTGCTCGACAAGGGTTCGCCCTTCATGCAGGCCGTCGATGCCGGCGCGTTGACCGATCATCCTGCGCCGCAAAAACGTTGACGAACCTGGATGTGTGCTCGCCTTCCCGGCGAAGGCCGGGATCCAGTGGACAAGTGGCATGAGAGAACGGAAGCCTTGTGTCTACATGCTGGCCAGCAAGCGCAACGGCACTTTGTACGTTGGCGTTACATCAGACTTGGCGAAGCGAATTTGGGAACACAGGAACAGCGTTGTCGAAGTTTTCACGAAGAAGTACCGAATTCACGTTTTGGTCTGGCACGAAGTGCACGACACGATGGAATCCGCCATCGCACGCGAGAAGGCAATCAAGGAGTGGAATCGTGCATGGAAAATTCGCCGGATCGAAGAATGCAATCCGGAATGGAAGGATTTATATCCCACCATTCTGTAACTGGATTCCGGCCTGCGCCGGACTGCGAAGGCATGGATGCCGAAGCGAGCACCGGCGCAGCCGATGGCCCGAAGGGCAGACCGCGGGAAGCGGTCTGTAATGACGAGCAAAAGCAAAGCCGTCGTCCCGGCGAAGGCCGGGACCCAGTCGGAGATGCGAGAACCGATCATCCCAGCTTGAATCGAACATCGAAGCGAGAAGCGAACAATGGGACAATCAGTCGTAATCCTTGGAGCCCAGTGGGGGCGAGAGGCTGCGCTTGCGGGCTGCCGAGGGGCAGTCCGCGCAGCCGCGAGCGCCGAGGCAGGAGCCGAGGGCTGGGTGACTTGGCGAGATCAGGACGATCGAGCCTAGTCACCGATCGTCGCCCCACATCAAATGGCAACATCGAAGCGAGAACATCATGGGACAAAGCGTAGTCATCCTTGGAGCCCAGTGGGGGCGAGAGGCTGCGCTTGCGGGCTGCCGAGGGGCAGTCCGCGCAGCCGCGAGCGCCCGAGGCAGGAGCCGAGGGCTGGGTGACTTGGCGAGATCAGGACGATCG
>JAJPJT010000120.1 GCA_021324095.1 Gammaproteobacteria bacterium | reverse complement strand
CCTGTAGCCCTTGTTCTCGAGCTCTGTCCGCAGTTCGATGTAGTTGAATATTTCTCCATTGAAAACGATGCTGTACCGGCCTAGGATGCTGTGCATGGGCTGGTGGCCGGCGTCTGTCACGTCGATGATCGACAGGCGCCTGAATGTGAGCCCGACACTGTTGTGGATGAACTCACCCTTATCGTCGGGGCCGCGTTGGGCCAAGGCTGCCGACATGCGGCCGAGCGCAGCAGCATCGGGCGTCCTGCCATCGAACTGCATGACCATGGCCAATCCGCACATGTCGTTGCACCTTCGTTCGTTGCTGGATTTGCGAGGCCGAACAGCGACGGTCCGGCAAATTCCTGGGTCCTGATTTCTACTCCGCTCGGCCAAATTTTCCGGCGGATGCCCCGCGCAAATGATTACCGACTTCGGCACCAAAGCAAAGCATGTCCCGGTTCACTCGGGTGCGCGACGCGAAGTGCGTCGCATCGTGCTTCAACGCCACTGCCTGCGCACGAGGTTTTCAGCCCCCGTTTCGGGAACTTGCACCGGCTTGATCAGCGCCACCCGGTTGCGGTACACCGCGCCAGCGCGACTGCCGTCTGCCACAGGACATGGAGGCAGGCAGCGAAACCCAAGCTTCGACGCGGTAACCTTCCCGCCATCACGTTCAGCTATTCTGGTATGCAGGCATGCAGGTTTGCGCTTGCGTTGCGAGTCACGGGCATGCACGACACCAGTATGCCGGCTGGGCGGATTGCGGCGCGTTCGACCACATTCGATGATTGGGACCGCAGAGGCCGGCTCGGGCCCGAGGTGCGCATAACACACGTGGCCACACGAAAAGGAAATTACGGGAGTTAACCGAAGAAGGTTGGCTCCGCACCACGATGACGATCCTGATCCTGCAAATCGTAGTCTTGTGCCTGTTCGCCGTGGGTATCGTGCTGCTGGTGCTCTACTTTCCTTATCCGTCACCCGTGGTACGACGTTGGCTGCCGCCGCGCAAACGCTGGCCGGAAGCGCAAATACGCGATTGGTTGGACTCGGGACAGTATCAGCGCGCCTTCCTCCGCCATTTCTACAGCGATCCGGAACGCGTTCCGCCGCTCGGGGATCGCCTGATTGCCCCGGCGGACGGGCTGGTCACGAGTGCCGACGTGCGCGACGGAATCCGCTACCTCGTGATCGCGCTCAGTTTCTGGGACATGCACGTACAGCGCAGCCCGGTGGCAGGTCGCGTGATCCGCGTCGAAACCCAGGGCGATGGTTTCATGGACGGCGAGGGGCGCGAGTTTGCCTTCCTCAAGGAGAAAGCCTGCCCCGTGCAAAAGCGCCTTGTGATTGCCACTGGAGCAGGGCAGATCGCGGTGCGCCTGATTACCAGCCTTGCCGCGAGACGCATTGAAACGTGGGTGGCGGAAAACGAGGCAGTCGCACGCGGCCAGAGGATCGGAAGGATCTTGTTGGGCAGCACGGTGGTGCTCGAGTTGCCGGAGGCAGTGAGGGTGCTTGTGCGCACGGGCGACCGTGTCTGGGCAGGAGAAACCGAGGTTGCGGAAGGCATGTCTGCCCGATGAATGGGTTCTTTTGGACGTCCGGCCATCTTGGTTGGGGCATTTTTGCCGCGGCAGTGTTTACCGGCCTCTGGATATTGCTCGCCGACATCTATTGGCGACTGAGGCGTACCCGCATGGTTCGACTGTTGGTGATGGTGGCGTCGAGCTGGCTGGTCGGTATTGGGCTGATCGTGCTCTGTTTTTTCATCAGCAACTGACAGGCGTGGCCTTCCGACGATTTCGATCATCAGGGGCTGCGGCTCCCGACGCATCGTTGACGTTCAGGATCGGTCGACTAATCTCAAACGTCTTCGAACGTTGGTGGCGACTGCAGGGGACGCCGATTGCATGGATCGCTGACTGGGTGTGCGATGAGACTGGACGTCGTTATTCATCGGTTTCCCGACTTCTATGAATGGAAGCTGGAGTTGCTGAAGACGGTAAAAAAGGGCATTTACCATCTTTTGCTGATCGACAAAAAAATCGATCAGCTCCATCGTTACATAGAAGACAAAAACGCCGAGCTGATAGCCAAGTACCTCACCGGCAAAAGCGTGCTGGAGGTTGGCTGCGGGCAGGGCAGGTTCATCGCAAGCCTGGCGCGCGACCGCGGCTGCCATTGTGTCGGGATCGACGCCTCGGAAGAGATGATCAAGGTCGCCGCCAGGCGCAACCCAGGCCCTGAATATCATGTGATGGACAGTGCGGATCTGAAATTTCCGGACCAAGCCTTTGATGTCGTCCTGTTTGAATACGTCCTTCATCACGTCAAGAGGCTGGACGAGACGATCGAAGAGGCAAAGCGGGTCGGCAAGAAGATCGTCTTCTACGAGTCCTGCGCGTGCAAGGCCGCACCCGCGAAACAATTGTCGAAGTGGTACTGGAAGCTGACCGACGGCGGCTACGAGTACCTGACGCTCGACGAATGGAAAAAGCGCTTCCGGTTACCCGTACTTGACGAGATCGAAGGCGCAGGCGTGGTGAGATACGGCATGTGTGTCCTCGGCGAGCCGGACAGCGGCCACGCTCTGTCTGAACCGCCGAACGATCCATCATGTCGGGACACTCACGAGTGCAGATCGACCGGCACTCGAACGTGCATTCCGGTATGAGTGTCTAGCTTCATCACCCGACGCGCGGCGAGCAGCTGCCGAAGCAAACGCGGCGGTAGCTTCGGCTTATGGCCGGAGAATCCGCTATCTGCGAATGCATCCCGCGTATCGCGTTTGCGTCACTAGACCTGCGCAGCCTGAGGCCACTTCCACAGGGATTGGAGCGATTCCGGCCACCCTCGGCGGCAACCCCGAAGCTCGGTATTGCAGTGGCAACTGAGGCCGCTGGATGGCAAGAGTGGTTTCGGAAACTCGCGCAGCCGTCGCTTCAGGGCTGGGCGCACGCGCCCGGACGGTGTTCGCCGTCGGGCTGCTTTGAATGAGTCGGGGCAGGATCGGTCTCGCGAAGCGGTTGATGATCTGGAGCGCCGAGCGCAAAACGGGCTCGTAACCCAAATCGAAGCGGCTCAGTGGGGCGCGGGCGACCACTTGCTTCGGTTGGCCCACGGTTTGCGGATCAGCCACTATCGAGGGGCAGGACGTTGCGCCACAGCCAAGCGGCGGCGGATTGGCCGGTGGTGGATTCACGGGCGGAGGACTGGCCGGTGGCGGAGTCACTGGCGGAGGATTGACCGGTGGCGGAGTCACTGGCGGGGGATCGACCGGGGGAGGATTCACTGGCGGCGGGTTCACCGGCCCTTCGGGCAAATAGCGCGGCAGAAGCGCGAAATTGGGGTAATTGTCGTATGCGGTGTCGCCTGATGGCTTGATGCTGCGGCTGGCGAACAGGTTCCATGCCATCTGTGCATTCGGCAATCCACTGTCTGCCGCCGCAGCCAAGCCGATTTGGAGGTTGGCCGGATAGCCTGTGGCGGAATCGGGATAGCCGGGCATTTCACCAACCTGCCACGGTCGGCTTTTAAAGCCGGCCAGCGCCGCAATCATCGAGGGTGAGTTGCAGGTGTGCCCCAGCAGCGAGGGAAAAGTCGCTGCGTAAACCGCCGTGAAGTCGGGCAGCCAGTTACCCGAGAAATCCTTCACCTGCAGGCTGTAGCTGGACGCCATGAGCCAACAGAAACCTTGAGCGGGATTCGTTATCCAATCGGTCATCAGGCCGATCTGGAACTTGGCCAACCAATTGCGGAACTGCGCGGCTCCCGCGAATCCCAATTCTGCCGCATGGTTCGCTGACCAGGTGGCAAAATCCTGTTGCCATGGCGCGATGCCTACATTTGCGTGGCCATTCAGCGCGTAGTCGGTCCCGTTTATCACGCCGAGTGGATTGGCGTTCGGATTATCCGTGTAGGTGGCATTGAAATCCGCGATGGCATTGTTCACGTCTGCATTGAACTCGGCCTTAAGGGGATAACTGTCCGGCAGCAGCCAGGCGGCGTCCACCATCTCACGAAGCACCCAAGCTTTCCCGCGAGGCTGGCTGTGCGAAGTGTCGATGAGACCTTTGGAATAGCCGCGATATGTCTCGTTCGACCATGCCTCGTTGTGCGAAGCCCCGAAAGCAAGTTCAGACATGTAGTAGTAATCGCCCGTCACCATGTACGGCACGTACGATTCGGCGGGCTGGTGAGCGTTGTCCCATCGGTCGGGGTTGCCGGTCTTGTACGAAGTGGCCGTGCAGGTGCCCACCACCGCATTGCTGGTGCAGGTCGGCAGTAGGTCAGCCTTGTACTGGGCGCCATTGGCGTTGTTTTGCTTCGCAACGGTGTTGGCATACTCCCAATTGATGATGGTTACATCCGGATGCCTTTGGATGCTCAGCGGCCAGCCGGTCGCCGGGTCGCGGTAATGGATGCTGTAGGCGCCCAGTGCATCGGTATTGGCAAGCATCCAGTTGTACGCGCGCACGTCGGGATCGATGATGTACACGCTGGTCCAGCGTGGCAGCGGTCCGATTGCGGGCTGGGCGCCCGTGTTGCCCATGGTCTTCGTCTGGTCGCAGTAATCCAGCGGCGCGCAGGTTTGCCGCAGCCCCGCGAGGAACGATGCATCAGGTGTCAGCGCCATGTAGCGCGACACCGCTCCGCTCGCCTGGATGTACTGCGTGTCCTGCTGCAGATAAACCTGCGGCTGGACATCGTTCCACCACAAGTCGTGATGCCAGCGCGTATAGGCGTACTGCGTGAGCGCCGGGCTGGTGTAGCTCGCGCTGCCAGAAGTCAATGTCGCGGTGTATTGCGGCTGTCCTTGCGGCGCGTAGGCGTTGGAGTTCTCGACGATGATGTCGGTGCGCACCATGCCCACGGTGCCCGGTGTGGCTCCCGCGTAGGCGCGCACGGCGAAATAGACGCGCAGATGTGGGTTGGTGCTGCCGTCCGCGGCAGTCACGGGGCCGTTCACGACCCACTCGCCGACCAGCGGGCCTGACAGCCAGGTGTTGCACTGGATGCCCCAAGGCCGGCAGGCGGCTGCGATATCGGCGGCTTGCAACAGCCCACGCGCACTGATCGAGTAGATCTTGCCGCCAATGTTGAATGACGCCGCAGCGTCGTAACGCGTCGCGAGCAGTTGCGACAGTGTGACCGGCGTACCTGCCGGCAGGTTGGGACCTATGGCCAATGTCAGGGGTAGCTTCGCGGCCGCCGCAAGCGACGGCACCATCGCCGTCAGCACCGCGTGGCGCAGGCTCCCATCGGGATTGGTGGCCTTGGGGTCCACCTGCAGGGTCACCGGCTGGCCATTGAAGGTCGCTGTCAGGGTCGCGCCGCTCGGCACGTCGCCATCTTTGAACACCTGTCCGAACGTGACCGGTACATTCGTTTGTGCAGCGGTGGACAGGTTGACCACGGAGTCGGTCACGACCGTTCCGGCGAATGCCGGGATTACACCCATCAAGAGCGCGCCGGCGCCGCATGCGAAAGCGACCTTGCCAAGGGTCCGCGGGAGACGGGGCCTGCGGGCGTGTTCGTCCGATGGTGAGTCTGGCTGCATGTTCAGATCCCGATCCGATGGCGTGAGTGGGTGTTGCACGCCATGGCGGAATCCACGCGGCGCGAACCGCGCCAAGAGCGCGCGGTCGGCCTGCGCGCGTCGTTCCTTGACCGTGCCTCCTTGTTGGCGCAGCGGCCGCGGGAGTACACGTCAGGCGAACTGAATGTTCAACCAACAAAACAGCCTTCCGTGCGCGCGCGCACAGTCGAATGTCAAGAACTGCTACGAACTTCACAAGCGAGACGCCGGACGCTTGACGAACGGAATGCGTCTGTGCCTCCGGTTCGTGCGTCCGCAGTCGACAGCCGAAGATTCCGCGCGCTGCTGATCGGCGTGGCCGGGGTTGAATCGCCGTCGCCTTTTCGAAGCGTTTGACTGCAAACCTCCAATGGTTGATGGCCCGCCGATAGACGGGCCTTTTTTGGCGTGATCGTGGGTTCTCGGCAGCTGCGTGCGCGTGGGCTGGGCCGGCTGCACCACCGGCCGTGTACGGGCCCTAGGTGGGTGAGCCTGTCTTGGTGACGCCCGCGACACGACTGGTACACTACTTGCATTGTGATAAGTGCGTCACAGAACCGGGGGCGGAAGTTTGGCCATGCAGCGGCTCAGGATTGATTTGATCGCGGCCGCGCGGCCGAACTTCATGAAGGTCGCGCCGTTGTTCCACGCGTTGCACCGGC
Organism: Gammaproteobacteria bacterium; assembly: GCA_021324095.1. Taxonomy (GTDB): domain Bacteria; phylum Pseudomonadota; class Gammaproteobacteria; order Xanthomonadales; family Rhodanobacteraceae; genus 66-474. The sequence continues at coordinate 58,471 of JAJPJT010000120.1, read as the reverse complement.
AACCGTGGTGCAGGCTGCGGCTGGTGCACACGGGCCAGCATTACGACGCCAACATGTCCGAGGCGTTTTTCCGCGACCTCGGATTGCCTTCGCCCGACTTGCACTTGGGCGTCGGCAGCGGCAGCCATGCCGCGCAGACGGCCGGCGTGATGGTGGCTTACGAGGGTGCCTGCAACGCGGACCGACCGGACCTGATCGTGGTGGTGGGCGACGTGAATTCCACGATCGCGTGCGCGCTGGTCGGTTCGAAGCTGTGGATTCAGGTGGCGCACCTGGAGGCCGGCCTGCGCAGCCGCGATCGCCGTATGCCCGAAGAGATCAATCGGCTCGTGACGGACACGGTGGCTGACATTCTCTGGACGCCGTCGCCGGATGCTGATGAGAACCTTGCAGCCGAAGGCGTGGCGGCAGACAAGGTCACGCGGGTCGGCAACATCATGATCGATTCCTACGAACTGATGCGGGACCGGATCCAGGCAAGTGGCGAGCGGCGTCGGCTCGGACTCGAGGAACGCAAGTACGGGGTGGTCACGCTGCACCGGCCGTCCAACGTGGATTCGCCGGAGCCGCTTGCGGCGCTGGTCCGGCATTTGACGGCGATCGCGGCGAAGCTGCCGCTGGTGTTTCCGGTGCACCCGCGGACCCGCAAGAATCTCGAAGGGTTCGGCTTGTGGGACGGATTGGCGAAGGCGCCGGGTCTGCAACTGGTCGAGCCTCTGGGCTACGTGGACTTCATGAACCTCGTGTGCGGCGCCCGGCTCGTCATCACGGATTCGGGAGGCGTGCAGGAGGAGACCACCTATCTCGGCATTCCCTGCCTCACGTTGCGCACCACCACCGAACGGCCGATCACGACCATTGAAGGCAGCAACCGGCTGGTGACCGCCGCCGAACTGGTACGGGCGACCGACGACATCCTCGCGGGTCGCTCGACGCACGGGCGCAAACCCGATTTGTGGGACGGCCATACTGCCGAGCGCGTGGTCGCCGATATCCGCAAACGCCTCCTGCGCGCAGCCATCGCCGAGGACGAGCCGGTGACAGTCGAGGCGGGCGCGCGACAGGCGGCGGGACATGCCTGAATCGGGGAGGAGCATGGGTCCGGTTGAGCACGCACCGGATCGCGCGGCGGGAGCCGTCCAAGCATGCATGTCATTGTCATAGCGAGCTACCTCACCGCCACCGCCGCGTTCTTCGCGGCGACGGCGTTGCTGGCGATCAGTTGGCGGGGTCAACGCACTGGCGCGTTGCTGTTGCTCGCAACGACGACGACGACGCTGTGGGGCGCATTCCTCGCGTATACCCAGTGGCAGCACGACCTGCCCATCAACTGGCTGCTGCTGGTCGAAGTGCTGCGCTATGGCGCATGGCTTGTGTTTCTCGCGGCGCTGTTCGGCGCATGGCCGGTGTCCGGGCTGCTGCGTGGGTTGCGCGCTGCGGCGCAGGTGCTCTGGATCCTGCTGGCGCTGTACTGCGTTTGGCCCGTAACCGGACTCCCGCTCGGAATTCCCTTTTCCGTCGGCGTGCCGCTCGTCGGCATACTGTTGCTGGCGCTGGTCGGGGTGGTGTTCCTGGAACAGCTCTTCCGCAACGTCGATCCCGAACAGCGCTGGGCGCTCAAGTTTCTGGTGATCGCGCTGGGCGTATTGTTCGTCTACGACATCTTCCTGTACTCCTACGCGGTCCTGTACCAGCAGATCGACATCAACATGTGGGCCGCGCGGGGGTTCGTCGACGCGCTGCTGGTCCCGCTGTTGATCGTGGCGGCGGCACGCAACCGGGAGTGGTCGCTGAACGTCTCGGTGTCCCGGGGCGCGGTGTTCTATACCACCAGCCTGCTGGTGATCGCGTTCTACATCATCGCGACGGCGATCGGCGGCTACTACGTTCGGATCTACGGCGGGGACTGGGGCCGGGTCGCGGAAATCACCCTGGTCTGCTTTGCGTTCCTGGCGATGTTGCTGTTCGCAAGCTCGGGGCGGGCGCGTTCGCGGCTGCGGGTGTTCCTGCACAAGAATTTCTTCAGCTTCCGCCACGACTACCGCGAAGAATGGCTGCGCCTCACCGCGACCCTGTCGGCCAGCGACAGCGACACGGAATTACCACTGCGCGCAGTGCGTGCCCTGGCGCAGATCATGGACAGCCCGGCCGGTGCGCTGTTCATGCGCGACGAGGTCGATGCCTTCGTGCTGGACGCCAGCTGGAACATGCCGGTGCCATCCGGCCTGAAGCTGTCCGCCAATCAACCAGTGTTCGAGTTCATGCGCGCACAGCGCTGGATCCATGATCTGGGCGAAGCGCCGCCGCAAGGCGACGAACACCTGCGGGCGCCGGCCGAACTGGCTGGCCTGCCTCACGCCTGGTTGCTGGTCCCGCTGGTGCTGGAGGACCGATTGCTCGGGTTCGTGGTGCTGGCGCAGGCGCGCACGCGCCGGGCCATCGATTGGGAGGACATCGATCTCCTGCGGACCGCCGGCAGCCAGGTCGCCGGCACCCTGGCGCAGTCTGCGAACGCGCGCCGTCTTGCAGAAGCGCGGCAGTTCGAGGGATTCAACCGGCTCACGGCATTCCTGATGCACGATCTGAAGAATGTCGCTGCCCAGCAAAGCCTGTTGCTGCAGAACGCGGGCCGCCACAAGCAGAATCCCGCGTTTGTGGACGACATGCTTGCGACGGTGGAGAATTCGGTGCAGCGCATCACGCGGCTGCTGGAGCAGTTGCGCGGCGGCGCGGCCGTGGCCGCTCGCGGCCGGGTGCGGCTGGCCGCGGTGGTCGAACGGGCGCTTGCCGAATGCGCAGCGCAATTGCCTCGACCCGAATGCGAATCGCGCGGTGAGGAATCGTGGGTACGCGCGGACGCCGAGCAGCTTGCCACGGTACTCGGGCATTTGATCCGCAACGCCCAGGACGCTGCGACCGTCCACGGTCATGTCACCGTGAGAATGGGACGCGCGGGGGAAAGTGCCGTGATCGAGATCGAGGACGATGGGGCGGGCATGGACGCGGACTTCGTCCGCAACCGGCTGTTCCAACCATTTTTCACCACCAAGGCGAGCAAGGGCATGGGGATCGGTGCGTATCAGGCCCGCGAGTACGTGAGGTCACTGGGCGGAACACTGGACGTGGACAGCACGCCCGGTCGCGGCAGCGTGTTCGCCATCCGGTTGCCGCGCGTGGAGTCCGCTGACGCCGCGGCGGTCGGTACGGCCGTGAGGGCGGCATCATGAGCGCACGGCAACCCCGCTTGTTGATTGTCGAGGATGACGCCGGCTTGCAGAGGCAACTGCGCTGGAGTTTCGAGGATTACGACGTGGTCGTGGCCGGCGATCGCGAATCCGCGCTCGCGATGCTGCGCCGGCACGAACCGGCCGTGGTCCTGCAGGATCTTGGTCTCCCGCCGGACGAGGCCGGCACGGCCGAGGGTTTCGCGACGATCACGGAAATCCTGCAGCAGGCGCCATACACCAAAATCATCGTGGTCACCGGCAACGGTGACCGCGACAACGCCGTCAAGTCGATCGGCTGCGGCGCCTACGACTTCTGTTCGAAACCGCTCGACCTCGAGGTGCTGCGCCTGATCGTGAGCCGCGCGTTCCGGCTGCACGAACTGGAAGCGGAGAACCGCAGGCTCCGCAACGCGTCGGCGACGGCCTTGGAAGGCATCATCGGCGGCAGCGAAGCGATGCGCGACGCTTGCCGGCTGGTGGAAAAGGTCGGGCCCACCAACGCAACCGTGCTGCTGCTGGGCGAAACCGGCACCGGCAAGGAATTGTTCGCGCGCGCGATCCACCGCCTGAGTGCGCGCCGCGAAGGGCCATTCGTCGCGATCAATTGCGCGGCCATTCCGGAAAACCTGCTGGAAGCCGAACTGTTCGGCTACGAGAAGGGTGCCTACACGGGCGCCCACAAGCAGACCAAGGGGAAAATCGAACTCGCTGCCAACGGCAGCCTGCTGCTGGACGAGATCGGCGACATGCCGGCCGCCCTCCAGGCAAAGCTGCTGCGTTTCCTGCAGGAGCGCGTGGTGGAGCGTATCGGCGGCCGTGAAACGATCCCGGTGGACGTGCGGATCATCTGCTCCACGCATCAGAATCTTCCGGAGCTGATCCGGGATGGCCGTTTCCGCGAAGACTTGTTTTATCGCGTCAGCGAAGTCAGCATCCGGCTGCCCCCGCTGCGCGACCGCGCGGGTGACGTGGCGCCGCTGGCGCGGCATTTTCTGGAGCAGGCTGCCGGTCGCCACGGACGCGTCGTGCGCGGCTTCACCGCCAAAGCGCTCAAGGCGATCGAGGCGCACCCGTGGCGCGGCAACGTGCGCGAGCTGGAGAACGCGGTGAACAGCGCGGTGATCATGGCGGAGGGCAAGCAGATCGGTACCGACGAATTGCATTTGAACGCCGCCGCCGGCGATGAGGTCCTGGATTTGCGCGAGGTGCGGAACGAAGCCGAGAAGCGCGCGATCCGGCGCGCGATGACCCGCGAAGGCGGCAATCTTTCGAAGGTGGCGGACGTGCTCGGCATCAGCCGGCCGACTCTCTATGATCTGATGGACAAGCACGGCTTGAAGAAGCCGACGGATTCCGACTGACGCCGCGCGCGTGGCCGGTAAAACAGGGTAAGGATATGCGCATCGAATCGAACAACCGTGTATCGCGCCGTGGTCTGGCATTGCTGGCTTGCATGCTGTTGCTGGCCGGCTGCGGCCTGGCCCACCGGCATGGCAGCGTGGCCGCCGGGCTCAAGTACGAAGCCAATGGGCAATACCGCGCGGCCTATATCGAGGCCAAGAAGGTCCTGCAGCGCGACAGCAAGAATGGAGAGGCCTGGCTGCTGCTGGGCCGGGCGTCGCTGATGCTGGGTGACACCAAGGACGCGCTGAACGATCTCCAGAACGCGCAGGCGAATGGCGTGCCCGAGGCGCAGTGGGCGGTGCCGATGGGGCGCACACTGCTGGTGATGAGCCAATTCGACAAGGTGCTGCAGACCCTCTCTCCCGACAAGGTTTCCGAACCCGCCACCAAGGCGCAGGTGGAAATCCTGCGCGGAGACGCCGAGCGCGGACTCAAGCAGCCCGACAAGGCGAAGCAGTCGTACGAGGCGGCGTTGAAGCTTCAGCCCAAGGACCCGCTCGCGCTGGTCGGATTGTCCAAGCTGGCGAGCATGGCCAACGATCAGGGCGCCGCCCGTCGTTACCTCGAGCAGGCGTTGGCTGCGGCGCCCGAGAATCCGCAGGCCTGGGTGGAGAAGGCCGATCTCGCGTATGCGGACGGGGATTTCACGACGGCCGAATCGGATTACACGAAGGTGCTGGGCTTCAAGCATGCGGATTGGTTGCCGCAGGAAAGCTTCTACGCCCGCGCGCGACTGGCTGACGCGCAGGCCCGGCAGCGTCAATACGGCAAGGCGCTGGAAAACATCGAGACGCTGGAGAAGATGGCTCCGGACCAGCCGTATCCGCATTACCTGCACGCGGTGGTGCTGTACCAGCAGGGGCACCTCGACGGCGCGGTCGAGCAGCTTCAGCGGGTACTCCAGGCGAGCCCGGACAGCTCGCAGGCGCAGATGCTGATGGGTGCGGTCAACTACGCGCAGGGCAACTATGCCCAGGCGGAAATGTATCTGGGCAACGTGATGGGCGTGGACCCGCAGAATACCGCGGCGCGCAAATTGCTCGCGCTTGCGTATTATCGCGCGGGGCGCTCCGGCCAGGCGCTCAATACGTTGCGACCGGCCGTGCAGGGCAATCCGTCCGACGCCGAACTGCTGGCGCTGTTGCAACGGGCGGCGGCCGAGGGCGCCGGCATGCCCGGACAGCCGGGCGCGTCCGCCATTGCGTCGACAAAATTGCATGGCAAGACCGCAGGGAGCGCAACCGGGGACGACGCCCTGCCAACCGGACCATTCGCGCCCGCGGCGCAGGCCCTCGCCAAAGGCGACACGGCGGAGGCCATCAAACTGCTCAAATCGACCCCGGCAAGCGGTGCCACGGCCGAGACCCAACGCACCAGCTTGCTGGTGATGGCCTACGTGCAGGAGAAGCACACGGCCGATGCAGTCAAGACTGCGGCCGACTTTGCGGCCAAGAATCCCAAGGACAGCGGAGCGCACCTGCTGTACGGCACCGCGCTGGTCGCGGCCGGAGATCGCGACAAGGCGCGCGCGCAGTACGAGGAGTCGTACAAGCTCGATCCCAAGAACCTCGCCGCGCTGCTGAGCCTCGGCAGCCTGGACTCGCTCGAACGGCACTACAAAGACGCCGAAGGACGCTACGAAGCGGTATTGAAGCAGGACCCGAACAATGCGGTGGCCATCACCGCGCTCGGCAAGCTCGCGGTGCTGCAAGGCAACAAGGCGGAAGCCATCCAGCGGTTCAAGCAGGCCATCGCCGCGGCGCCCAAAGCCGGCCCCGCGTATGTCGATCTGGTGATGCTGTACAGCGAAAGCGGGCAATTCGACGAAGCCGCGGGCGTCGCGAAGCAACTCGCTGATGCCGAGCCGGACAACCCGGCGGCACTCAATGCTTTCGGCGCGGCGCAACTCAATGCCGGTCGTCACGCCGATGCACTGAAGCCGCTGGAGCAAGCGGTGAAGCTTGCGCCCCAGGTTCCGCTGTACCGGATCAACCTGGCGCGCGCGCAGGTCCTCAACAAGGACAGCAAGGATGCACGGGCCAACCTGGAAACGGTGATCAAGGCCGATCCGGGAGAGGTACAAGCCGTGTCCCTGCTGGCGTTCATGAAGTTGCAGGACCACGACCTGCCGGGTGCCGTCGCGCTGGCGCGGACGCTGCAGGCGCGGTCCGCCGACAAGGTCGCCGGGTTGACGCTGGAAGGCGACCTGTACATGGCGGACAAATCGTGGGACAAGGCGGCGCAGGTCTACCAGCAGGGATTGAAGCTCCAGTACGACCGGCCGCTGGTCATCAAAAACTTCCTGGCGCTGAGCAACGGTGGTGCCAAGGAACCGGATCGCGTGCTGCGCGACTGGCTTGCCAAGCACCCGGACGATGGTGCGACGCGCCTGCTGTTGGCCCAGTACTACCTCGAGCACAAGCAGAACACGCTGGCCGCCGGGCAGTACGAGCAGGTGTTGAAGGCTTTTCCGTCCAATGTCGACGCGCTCAACAACCTTGCGTGGATCTACACCGAACAGAAGAGTCCGAAAGCGCTGGCACTGGCCGAGCGCGCCCACAAGCTGGCGCCGACTTCGCCCGGCGTGATGGACACCTATGGTTGGGCACTGATCGCGGCCAATCAGCCCAGGACTGCCTTGCCGATTCTGGCCGAGGCCGCCAAGGCAGCGCCCAAAGTGCCGGCCATCCAATATCACCTGGCCGTCGCCCAGGCGCGCACGGGGGACAAGGCTGGCGCGCGCGCCACGCTCGAGGCGCTGGAGAAGTCGGGCGCCAGCTTCGAGAACAAGCCGGCTGCGGAGAAGCTGTATCAGGAACTTGGCGGCGGGGCCAGCAAGTAGGCGTGCGATCGCAAACGCTACTTTTCACCTTCGAAAGTGCAGGACCTGGATGCGGCTGGTCGTGGTTCGCGCAAAAACCGAACCTGTTGCAGATGCATGCAGCGTTCGCCGGGTACCATGCGGCGTTCGGTTGGAAGTCGCGGCGTCTGACGACTCTTGGAAGCTGACCTAGCAAGGAGACGAAGTGAGCCAGTCCAGCGGTCGCACCATCCTCGTCACCGGCGGCGCCGGTTACATCGGCAGCCACGTGGTATTGCAGCTCGTCGAGGCGGGCGAGCGCGTGGTGGTGCTGGATGACCTTTCGACCGGTTTTCGCGATGCGGTCATCGGCGCGGAACTGGTCGTCGGCAACGTCGGCGACCAGGCGCTGGTCGCGCGGGTGCTGCGCGAGCACGACGTAGACACGGTGATGCACTTCGCCGCGCGCACGATCGTGCCGGAATCGGTCGCCGATCCGCTGCGCTATTACGGGAACAACACTTGCGCGACGCGCAACCTGCTGGCGTGTTGCAAGGAAGCCGGCGTCGAGCAGATCGTGTTCTCCTCGACCGCCGCGGTGTACGGCATTCCGGAGGGCGGCAGGGCGCGCGAAGACACGCCGACCGCGCCGATCAATCCGTACGGCACATCCAAGTTGATGAGCGAATGGATGTTGCGCGATGTCGCCGCGGCGGGTGGTCCGCGTTACGTCGCGCTGCGTTATTTCAACGTGGCCGGCTGCGACCCTGCAGGGCGGATCGGGCAGTCCACCAAAAATGCAACGCTACTGCTGAAGGTGGCCTGCGAAGCGGCGCTGGGCAAGCGCCCGCGCCTGCCGATTTTCGGCACCGATTACGACACGCCGGATGGCACCGGCGTGCGCGATTACATCCACGTGGACGATCTCGCGCGTGCGCACCTCGAGGCGCTGAAGTACCTTCGCGGCGGTGGTGCGTCGACCATCCTGAACTGCGGTTACGGCCACGGCTATTCGGTGCGCGAGGTGCTGGCTGCGGTCGGCCGCGCACACGGTTCACCGGTTCCGTGCGTAGAGGAACCGCGCCGTGCGGGCGATCCGCCTTCGCTCGTCGCGGCCGCCGACAAGATCCGGGATACCCTCGGCTGGCAGCCGCGCCATGACGATCTCGACTTCATTGCGCGCACTTCGCTCGCCTGGGAACGCAAGCTCGCGGCGGCTGGCCGCTGAGCATTTTGCCGCAAGAGCCGACACGAATCGCGAGCATGTCGTTTCCGATATGGGCCACCTCGCCATTGCTGTACGCAGTGGTGCTGCTCGTGTTGCTCCTCGCCGGCTGGCACGGGCTGCCGGCGGGCGTCCGCTACGCGGGTATCGCAATCGAGGTGCTGCTGTTTGCGTCGATGACGCCGCTTGCCGCCACGGCACTGTCGCGTGCGGTGGCGATGCGCACGCTGCCCGCGCGTCCCTGTGCGGCGCCACGCCCTGACACGGTCGTGGTACTGGGCGCCGGGTTCGAACATGCGCCGAACTCGCCCGACGACTACGGTGCCTTGCACGAAGCCGGCCTGCAGCGGTTGTTCACCGCGGTGGCGTTGTGGAAGAAGCTGCCCGACGCGCGTTTCGTGATCTCGAGCGGCGCGGGTTGGCAGATACGCGAGGCCGTGCCGTTGGCCAATCTTGCGGTGCAACTGGGCGTTCCCTCGAAGTCCGTCGAAATCGAGGACAGCTCCCGCAATACATGGCAGAACGCGCGCAACGTCGCGGCGCTGTCACCCCCGGTACCCAGGCGCATCTGGCTGGTGACCTCGGCCGTGCACATGCCGCGCGCGATGGGCGCGTTCCGGGCCTGGGGATTCGAGCCGTGCCCGTGGCCCAGCGATTTGCCCGAAATCCGCGTGCATGTCTGGCCCGGGGCGTTCGTGCCGCAGGGGAGCGGCGTCGGCATGACAGCCATCGCCCTGCACGAACTGTTCGGAGGCTGGGATTACGCGGTGCGCGAGTGGTGGCATGCGCGCCACACGCCGAAGATGGGAAGAAGTTGACGGCGGGGAAGCGGCAAGTCGCTCGCAGCGCTCGCTGGAAAGTCGCACCTTCGGCGCCGCAAGACCGGCAAGTCGCTCGCTGCGCTTGTTGTCATGCGTCGTGGGGCGGGTTTCAACCCGCCGGACCGCGGCATGGCGAGACGACTTGGTGGCGGGTCAAGACCCGCCCTACCTGGTCATACGCCGTAGTAGCGCCGGTACCAGTCGACGAACTTGCGTATCCCTTCCTCGACCGGTGTGGTCGGCTGGTAACCGGTGTCGCGCATCAGTTCGGTGACTTCGGCACTGGTATCAGGCACGTCGCCGGGCTGCAGCGGCAGCAGTTTCTTTTCCGCCTTGCGGCCGAGGCAGTCCTCCAGCACTTCGATGTAGCGCGAGAGCTGAACCGGGTGGCTGTTGCCGATGTTGTACAGCCGGTACGGCGCCGACGACGAGGCTGCGCTCGGGTGCATGGGATCGTAATCGGGATCGGGCCCGGGTACGCGATCGAGGGTGCGGATCACGCCCTCGACGATGTCGTCGACGTAGGTGAAGTCGCGGGTGTGGTGGCCGTGGTTGAACACGTCGATCGGTTCGCCGGCGAGGATCTTCCGCGTGAACAGGAACAGCGCCATGTCCGGACGGCCCCAGGGACCGTACACGGTGAAGAAGCGCAGCCCGGTCGTGGGCAGTCCATATAGATGGCTGTAGGTATGCGCCATCAACTCGTTGGCTTTCTTGGTTGCCGCGTACAGGCTGACCGGATGGTCGACCGAGTCCTGCACCGAGAACGGCAGCTTGCGGTTGGCGCCGTACACCGAACTGGACGATGCGTAGACCAGGTGCTCGACCTTGCCATGCCGGCAAGCTTCGAGAACGTTGATGAACCCGACCAGGTTGGATTCGACGTAGGCGTAGGGGTTTTCGAGCGAGTAGCGCACGCCCGCCTGCGCCGCGAGATTCACCACGCGCTCGGGGCGAAAATCATGGAACGCCTTTTCCAGCGCCGGGCGATCCTCGATGCTCACCTTGGCGAACGTGAACCCCGGGTGCGGCGTCAACCTGTCCAGTCGCGCCTGCTTCAACGTGACGTCGTAGTAAGTATTGAGATTGTCGACGCCGAGTACGGCGTCGCCGCGCCCCAGCAGCCGCAGGCTCAGGGCGGATCCGATGAAGCCGGCGGCGCCGGTGACGAGAACTCGCACGTGATGCTCCTTGCTGTCCGGTATTCAAGCGATTCGGGCGTCCCGAGCAGGCCCGAAAATCTCATCGTCATTCCGGGGCCACCGCCGGCGTCATGGGCGGTGGAGCCCGGAATCCAGTTTTGCCCCGAATGGGCGAAGAGCTGGATAGACTCGCTGCATCCTGCAGCTCGCCCTCCGGGCCATCGGCTGCGCCGATGTTCGCTCCGGCGTCCGTGCCTTCGCAGTCGGGTTCTGCCCGCAAAGAACGCGGGCAGCCCCGGAATGTCGACAAATTATTATGAGTCTCCAGCCCCGAGACCAGCCTTACAACCGGTCATCCACCGTCTCGCGTGGCAGCGTGTCCTTCACGTCGAACAACACGCAATCCGGTTTGCCCAGCGCACGCAGCGCCTTGGCGCCCATGTCCATGAACTGCCGGTGCGCCACCGCCAGCACGATCGCATCGTAGGTGCCGGGGCGCAATTCGGGCGCGAGGTCGAGGCCGTATTCGTGCTTCGCCTCGGCGGCATCGACCCACGGATCGTACACGTCGATGTCGGCGTGGCAGGCCTTGAATTCGTCGATGATGTCGGTGACGCGGGTGTTGCGCAGGTCCGGGCAGTTTTCCTTGAACGTCAGGCCCAGCACCAGCACCTTCGCGCCGGCGACGTGGACGCGTTTTTGCAGCATCAGCCGGATCACGCGTTCGGCCACGTGCCGGCCCATGCCGTCGTTGATGCGGCGGCCCGAGAGAATCACTTCGGGGTGATAGCCGATTTCCTGTGCCTTGTGGGTCAGGTAATACGGATCGACCCCGATGCAGTGGCCGCCCACGAGACCCGGCCGGAACGGCAGGAAGTTCCATTTGGTGCCCGCGGCTTCCAGCACGTCGAGCGTGTCGATGCCCATCCGATGGAAGATCAGGGCGAGTTCATTGATCAGCGCAATGTTGAGGTCGCGCTGGGTGTTCTCGATCACCTTGGCGGCTTCGGCCACCTTGATGCTGGACGCCTTGTGGGTGCCGGCGCTGACCACGCGGCGGTACAGCGCGTCCACGAAATCCGCGACTTCGGGCGTCGAACCCGAGGTGACCTTCTTGATCGTGTCGAGGCGGTGCTGCTTGTCGCCCGGATTGATGCGCTCGGGACTGTAACCGGCATAAAAGTCTTGATTGAACTTGAGCCCTGATTCGCGCTCGATGATCGGCACGCACACTTCCTCGGTGGCGCCCGGATAGACCGTCGACTCGAAGATCACCACGCTGCCCTTGCCGATGACCTTGCCGATCGTGCGGCTGGCGCCTTCGAGCGGCGCGAGGTCGGGGCGTTTGGCGCGGTCGATCGGCGTAGGCACCGTGACGATGAAGACGTTGCAGCCCTTGAGGTCGTTGGGTTCGTGGCTGAAACGGAGTTGGCTCGCGCCGCGCAATTCGTCGGGCGTGACTTCCAGCGTGTGGTCGCGGTGTTGCTGCAGTTCGGTGATGCGTTCGCGCTTGACGTCGAAACCGAGCGTGGGTAGTTGCCTTCCGAAGCCGACCGCCAAAGGCAGGCCGACGTAGCCGAGGCCAATGACAGCAATGTGGATGGCATCGGGGCGGGGCAGCGGAGCGTGACTCATGGCGATTCCTTTGCAGTGAAGTCAAAAAAGCTATCCGGGAGCATGCGCGATGTGTGCCAGCAGGCCCGAAAGTTGGCTATCCTCGCACGCGCTGCGAGGGTGCGTCGAGACCACCCTAAACGTCCGTTCATCCAGCGCTTGCCGCCGCATTGCGGCGCACGCGTAAGTTCAAGGCGAGCAGCGCGGTGCCGATCAGCACGATGCCGATCCATTCGGCGCCGGACGGTGTTTCCTTCAAAAGGCCCCAGGCGAACAGGACGCCGGCCACGGGAATGGCAAGGCTGGTCAGCCCCGCGACGTTCGCGGACAGGCGTTGCACCACCAGCGCCCACAACACCCAGCACACACCCGACGACAGCAGCCCGTTGTACAGCAGCGCCGCGATGTATGTGCCGGTCCAGTCCACCGGGCGCTGCGGTGTGGCGAGCGCCAGGATCACGAGGCCGACGGTACCGATCAGCATCTGCCAAGCGGTCAGTCGCAGCGGCGTCACGTCCGGGTGTCGCTGGAAAACGCGCTTGGACAGCACGGTCGCGATGGCCCAAGCAAGGCCCGCGAGCAGCGCCAACATGATGCTGTGCGGCGCGCCGAGCGGACGCCAGGGTTCAACCACGCAAATGAACCCCGCCGCCGCGATCACGATGCACAGCCAGCGCGTGGGGCCGGGCTTTTCGTGCACCCACCACCATGCCAGCGGTACGACCCAGAACGGCATCGTGTACGCAAGCAGTGCGGTCTTGCCGGCGCCTCCGGACACCAGCGCCCATTGCGCCAGCGCCTGGAACGCCGTGGTCTGGGTGAGTCCGATCAGGATCGTCGGCCACCATGGCGTGGGCTTCAGCGGATTGCGGCGCAGCGCGAGCAACGCGAACAGCACCACCGTCCCGATCACGTAGCGTTCTGCGCTGAAGGTGAAGGGGCCGCTGTAGCGCGTCGCGACCTTCATGACCGTCCAGTTCAGGCTCCAGACGATCGTGAGGATCAAAAGGCCGATCCATGCGGCGCGTTCCGGGGCGCGGGTGGCGGACATTGCGCGTAAGCATTCGCTAAGAAACGCCAAGGATAGTGGGCGTCCGATCCGGACACGCGATGCTAAGGAGCCCTTATGCAACGATCCGCCCTGGTGCTGTCCGCGATGTTGATGCCCGCCTGCGCGTTCGCCGCCGCCGGCAGCGGCTGGCAGGTCCAGCACCGTTATACGCTGGGCGGCGAAGGTGGATGGGATTACCTCGCGCTGGACCAGCCGGCACAGCACCTTTACGTCAGCCGGTCCGACCGCGTGATCGTGCTGGATGTAACGAGAATGCCGTCCATGGCCAAGAGCTCCGTGGTCGGCGTGATCAATGGACTTTCCGGGGTGCACGGCATTGCGTTGGCCGACGACCTGCACAAGGGTTTCATCAGCAACGGTCGAGGGAATGCCGTCACGGTGTTCGATCCCGCTACGCTGAAAGTGGAAAAGACCGTCGCGGTGAACGCCAGGGATCCCGACGGCATCGTCTACGATCCCTATTCGAAACGCGTGTTCGCGTTCGACGGCGACAGTGACAATGCGAGCGTCATCGACGCGCGCAGCGACAAATTGCTCGGCCACATCGCGCTGCCCGGCGATCCCGAGTTTCCGGTCAGCGACGGGCACGGCCATGTGTTCGACAACATCGAGAGCAAGAACGAACTGGCCGTGATCGATCCGGTCAGCATGAAGGTGACGGCGGTCTGGCCGCTGAAGGATTGCCGGAGTCCTTCGGGCCTAGCGATCGATGTCGCGCATCATCGCCTGTTTTCGGTCTGCCAGAACGGGATCATGGCGGTGACCGATTCGGAGAATGGCAAGGCCGTCGCGAGCGTGCCGATCGGCCGGGGCCCTGACGCTGCGCGCTTCGATGCGCAACGCCAACTGGTGTTCAGTTCCAACGGGCGCAGCGGCACGTTGACGGTGGTGCGCGAAGAAACGCCAGATCACTTCGTGGTGGTTGCGAACGTACCGACCCAGAAGAGTGCGCGCACGATGGCGCTCGACGAGCGCTCCGGTGACATATTCTTGTCGGCGGCAGAATTCGGCGCGCGCCCCGCGCCCACCAAGGCCGATCCGCACCCGCGGCCGAGCGTGAAGCCGGGCAGTTTCACGATCCTCGAGGTGGGTGCCGGCGCGCACGGGTGACGTTTGCTGTACAGGCGGCGCGCGCGCGGGACATATCCAATGTGGCAGGCGGTTTGCAGGCGCCTGCTGCATGTGCGGCAGTGCTTCATCCGGTGATCAGCCGCGCCAGCCTCTAATGGAGGCATGGCAAGGATCCGCATCGGTATCTCCGGATGGCGCTACCCGCCTTGGCGCGGCGTCTTCTATCCGAAGGAGCTGGTGCAGCGCGACGAACTGCACTACGCCTCGCGGCGCTTTCCCACCGTCGAACTGAACGGCTCGTTCTATTCGCTGCAAACGCCACAGAGCTACGCCCGCTGGCGCGAGCAGACCCCGCGAGGATTCGTCTTCGCCATCAAGGCGCCGCGCTTCATCACCCATGTGCGGCGGCTGCGCGACATCGACGCGCCGCTGGCGAATTTCTTCGCGTCCGGCGTGTTCGAATTGCGCGAGAAATTCGGGCCGGTGCTCTGGCAGTTCCCCGCCAACTTCAAGTACGACCACGATGTGTTCGCGCGTTTCTTCGAACGGCTGCCGCGCGATACGGAAGGCGCACTGCAGCTTGCGCGCCGGCGCGACTACAGGATGAAAGGCCGTGCGCGGCTCGCGATCGACCGCAATCGCCGGCTGCGTCACGCGGTCGAAGTCCGGAATCCGGGTTTTCTGGAAGCGTCTTTCGTTTCACTGCTGCGCGAGCACGGCATCGCGCTGGTGGTGGCGGACACGGCGGGCCGGTGGCCCTACGTCGAAGAGGTCACGGCCAGTTTCCTGTACCTGCGGCTGCATGGCGACAAGGAGTTGTACGCCAGCGGTTACAGCGACGCGGCGCTGGAGCGCTGGGCCACACGCATCCGCGCTTGGCATGCAGGCTCGCAGCCACGCGATGCCGCGCGCGTTCCGGACGCGCCGCCGCCTCGGCGCCAGGCACGCGACGTCTATTGCTACTTCGACAACGACGCCAAGGTGCGCGCACCCTTCGATGCGGGGAAGCTGATCGAAAAGGTGAGTTCCGGCTGAAAACGCCGTTTGGGACCCGTCCGAAAATGGAGAAACCGTTCGTGTTGAGCGTAGCGAAGCGAAGCTTCACGAAGTCGAAACACCGATAATTTTGCGTCGTACGGCACTTCGACTTCGCGCCTTCGGCGCTACGCTCGGTGCGAACGGCTATCTACGAACGAGTTCTAGGTCGCGCCGATCGTTCCTCGGCCCATTTGACGACTTCGAATGGGGTGTCACGGCCGCCGTAACGCGGCAGGAAACCTTCGGGTGGGCCCCAGGCGTGCAGGGTCACGATTTCCCATGTGGCGGGAATGCGGTTGCCGCGGCGGTGCGCCTCGTAGGCATCGAGCATCGCCTTGAACCGTGCCTTGCCGGTCAGTCCGCGTGCGCGTTCGCGATCGGCGTTGGTGGCACCGAGACCCTTCAAGTCGGCGAGCAGGACACGCACGTCGGGGTAGTCGAGCGTGACGTGGTCGGTGTCCAGCACCGGATCCTTCAGCCCCGCGGCGAGTGCCGCGTCGCCGATCTCGTGCATGTCGAAAAATCGTCCGATACGGGGCCGCCCGGGATCCGCTGCGGCCCATGCCGACCGCAATTCCCTCAGCGTGTCGGGACCGAGGCTGGACGCGACCAGGAATCCCCCCGGCGTCAGCACGCGGTTGAGCTCGGCGAAGAACGGGCGTGGCGCATCGCACCACTGCATGCAAAGGTTGGAATACACCACGTCGAAGCTGCGGTCGGAGAAGGGCAGCTTCTGCGCGTCGGCACAGACCCGCGCAAGCGGCTTGAGCCAACCCGCGTGCCGGCGGGCCTGCCGCAGCATCGGCAGCGACACGTCGAGTGCGACGACGTCGGCATCACGCCAGCGCTTTTTCAAAATCGCGGTGCCGCGGCCCGTGCCGCATCCCACGTCGAGTACGCGCGAAGGCTTTCCGCCGTAGTAATCGAGCCTGTCGAACAGGCGCGCTTCGACCTCGCGTTGCACCGCGTCGTGCCGCTCGTAGCTCGCGGCAGCGCGTCCGAACGTGCGCCGCACCTGGCGCAGGTCGAGCCGCCGATCGTTCATGCCGGCTGCACCGCAAGCAACGGCTGCAGCGCCGTGATCACCTCGTCGGTGTGGCCGATGAAAGGCGCGTGACCGCCGCCGCGTATGCAGGTGAAACAGCCGCGGCATTGCGACGCGCTCCATTGCATGGCCTGCCACGGGATCAGACGGTCACGACGACCCGCGATCCACGCGCTGGGTTGCGTCAATTCGTGAACGCGCGCACGCAGATCGCTGTGCTCCAGCACGTCGAGGCCTTCCACGAGCGCGCGCACGTCCGGCCGATGTTCGTCGAACGTGTCGGCACGCAGCTTGCGCAGGTCGGCCTGTGCGCAGTCGCTGCCCAGCGCTTCCAGGGCGAGGAACCGCTCCAGCGTGCCGTCGTAATCGGTTGCGAGGTTTTCGCCGAAGTCCTGCAGGATTTCCGGCGATACCGCATAGGGCCAATCCGCGGCGCGCGCGAATCGGGGCGACGCGCAAATCATTGCGAGACCCTGCACTTGCCCGGGAAAATCCACCGCGGCTTGCAGCGCGTACAACCCGCCCAGCGACCAGCCCAGCCAGACCGCCGGCGGCAGGCGTTCGGCGATTGCGCGCGCGCAGGCGGCTGGCTGCAACGACACCTTCGAATCGCGCGAGCGGCCGTGGCCGGGAAGATCGACGATGTGCAGAGTGCAACGGTCGCGCAGCGCATCCACCAGCGGCGCGAACACGCCACCGTGCATGGCCCAGCCGTGCAGCAGCACGATGCGGATGTCGCCCTGGCCTTGGGTATCGATGAAAATGTCGGACATGGAAAGCGAGAATCGGGACTCGGGACTCGGGACTCGGGACTCGGGACTCGGGACTCGGGACTCGGAATCAGGTATTGGGAATCTTTTATTTTGCCAGTCATGCCGGGGCCGCCGCAGCTTCGTCGCGGCGGAACCCGACTGCGTTTGCAGGATTGCAAACGCGAACGCCATGGATGGCGCGAGTCTATCCAGTGTCTTCCGTGACAAGCGTCAGTGCATCCAGCAGCCGGTCGACGTCGCCTTCCGAATGCGCTGCCGAAAGCGTGACGCGCAGCCGCGCCTTGCCTTGCGGCACGGTGGGCGGACGAATCGCGGTGACCAGGAACCCATGATCTTCCAGCGTGCGTGAAGCTGCGACAGTGTGGGCGGTGTCGCCCAGCACAATCGGCTGGATCGCGGTGCGCGATTCCGGCAAGGGCAAGCCGAGTTGTGCGGCGCCTTGGCGGAATCGTGCAACCAGGGATTGCAGTTTCTCGCGCCGCCAGTCTTCCGTGCGTGCGATGCGCGCCGCCTCGCATGTGGCCGCGGCAAGCGCCGGAGGCATCGCAGTGGTGTAGACGAACGTACGCGCGAACTGGGTCAGCCCTTCGATGAGCGCGCGGCTGCCGGCGACGAACGCGCCCATGCAGCCCAGCGCCTTGCCCAGTGTTGCCATCAGGATTGGCACGTCGGTTTGTGACAAGCCCGCCTCGCTCACGCTGCCGGTGCCATGCGTCCCCAGAACACCCAGTCCGTGTGCGTCGTCCACCATCAGTGCCACATTTTCGCGCTTGCACAGCGCGGCGAGTTCGCGCAGCGGCGCCACGTCGCCGTCCATGCTGAACACGCCGTCGGTGGCGAGCAGCGCCGGCCTTTCCTTCGCGCCGGCAAGCTGCCGTGCCGCGCCTTCGGCGTTGCCGTGCGGGTAGCGTTTCAGCGTGGCGTCTGCGAGCTGCGCCGCGTCCAGCAGGCTCGCGTGATTCAACTTGTCCTGGACGCACACCGCATCGCGGGCCAGCAGTGCCTGCATCGCGCCGAGATTCGCCAGCCAGCCGGACGAAAACAGCAGCGCCGCCTCGCGTCCTGTCCATTCGCACAGCGCGTCTTCGAGTTGTGCATGTTCGCGTCGGTGCCCGCAGACGAGATGCGCGGCGGTGCTGCCGATGCCGGATTCGTTCGCCGCCTTCTGCAATGCCTTGATGATGCGCTTGTCCTGCGCCAGCCCGAGGTAATCGTTGCTGCAGAAATTCAGGAGTTCGCGGCCATCGATTTGCACGTGCACGCTGCGCGCGGCATCGACGGTGCGGGCGCGTCGCAACAATCCCGCGCGGTCGCGTTCCGCCACGCGTGTGGCCAGCGATTGCATCAGATCCGAACCGGTCATCGGCCTCCCTTCTCCCTTCGGGAGAGGGGCTGGGGGTGAGGGTCCGGATGCCGCGCAATGTTCAACCCTGCGCGACGCCGAACCCTCACCCGGCGCTGCGCGCCACCCTCTCCCAAGGGGAGAGGGGAGAGCGTTTCAGGCAGTCCCCGCATCCAAACACTCCAGAACAGCCGCGTGCACGGTGCCGCCCTCCTGCGCCTCATCTCCGCCTTGCATCGGATGCAGGTCGAGTCGCGCGAACAGCGCGTGGTCGTGCGCGACATCCGGATTGCCGGTCGTGAGCAGCTTCTCGCCCATGAAAATCGAGCCCGCGCCGGCGAAGAAGCACAGCGCCTGCATCTCATCGCTCATCTGCTGGCGGCCGGCCGACAGGCGCACGATGGACTTAGGCATCACGATGCGTGCGACAGCGATCGTGCGGACGAATTCGAACGGATCGATCCTGTCCGCATCGGCCAGCGGTGTACCGGGCACCGGCACCAACTGATTGATCGGCACCGACTGCGGATGCTCGGGCAGGTTCGCCAATGCCTGCAGCAGTCCGGCGCGCTGCGCGCGTGTCTCGCCCATCCCGACGATACCGCCGCAGCAGGTTTTCAATCCTGCTGCGCGAATCCCTTCGAGCGTATCGAGACGATCCTGGAATTCGCGGGTGTGGATGATCTCGCCGTAAAAATCGGGCGAGGTGTCGATGTTGTGGTTGTAGTAGTCGAGCCCGGCGTCCTTCAGCGCCTGCGCGTGGCCTTCGCCCAGGAGGCCCAGCGTCGCGCACGTTTCCATGCCGAGCGCCTTCACTTCGCGGATCATCTCGGCCACTTTCGGAATGTCGCGATCCTTGGGACCGCGCCATGCGGCACCCATGCAGAATCGCGAGGCGCCCGCCGCCCTGGCCGCACGCGCGCGTTCCAGCACGTCGTCGACATCCATCAATTTTTGTGCTTCGACGCCGGTGTGGTAACGCTGCGCCTGCGGGCAATACGCGCAATCTTCGGGGCAGCCGCCGGTCTTGATCGACAACAGCGTCGAGATCTGCACCGCGTTCGGATCGTGGTTCGCCGCGTGCACGGCATGGGCGCGCGCCACGAGATCCATGAATGGCAGATTGAACAGCGCTTCGATCTCCGCCAGCGACCAGTCGTGCCTAGGCGATGTGTCGGGACTCATTCCGTCCATTGCGGGCGCTCCGTTACAGTTGTCGCAAAGTTTCACGGGCCGGGGAGATGCCTGTCAACTTGAATGCCAGCCGTCTGGTTGACGGCGTACTCGACGCGCTGTTGCCCTCGCATTGCCTGCTGTGCGGCGCGCGCGGGCAGGGCGACCTGAGCCTCTGCGATGCGTGCGAAGCCGACATGCCGCGCAACGACCTGTGTTGTACGCGTTGCGCGCTGCCGCTGGGGGCGCCGGCGCCGCTTTGCGGTCGATGCCAAAAACGCGAACCGCCGTGGGATTCGGCATGGGCGCCGTTCCGTTACGAGTGGCCGCTGGCGTCACTGGAATCGCGCTTCAAGTTCGGCAGTGATCTGGCGGCGGGGCGCACGTTGGCGCTGTTGTGGACAGCTTCGCCCGTGCCTGTCGATCTGCCGCAGGCGATCGTCCCCGTGCCGTTGCACCGCTCGCGCCTGCGCCGACGCGGCTACAACCAGGCGCTCGAACTTGCGAAGCCGCTGGCGAAGCATTTCCGAGTGCCGTTGCTGCGCAACGCATTGCAGCGCCTCCGCGCCACCGACGCGCAGACCGAACTTTCCGCGGTCGAGCGCCGCCGCAACGTGCGTGGTGCGTTTGCCGCGACGTTCGACGATCCGGTACCGGAGCACGTCGCGGTGCTGGACGACGTGTTCACGACCGGCGCCACGCTCGCGGAATGCGTGCGCGTGCTGAAGCGCGCCGGCGCGCCGCGCGTGGATGTCTGGGCGCTGGCACGCGCGCCGGCGAGGTGACTTCCGGCACGTCGCGCGCGGTGGTCGCTGCCCCAGAATGGCCTGCAATCGCGAGCGGTCCCGAGGCATACGCATGAAACTCCGTTACCGGATTGGGTTCTGGATCGGCGGCAGTGTGTTGGTCGTGTTGGTGGCCTGTGCGTTGCTGGTGTTCGCGTTCTTCCGTACCTTCTATCCCGCGCCGCCGAAGGCGGACTATCCGCCGGCGCACGATGTCGCCACCGCGCAGCACCAGGACCTCGACTATTTCCGAAACTACTTCGCACTGAACCGCGCCTACCCGCCCGACGCGCTGGCGAAGGCGAAGCAACTGTGGCGCGAGACGGCAGCCAGGGCAGGTACCCTCGCTCCGGCGCAATTCGACCTGGCGATCCTGCGGATGGTCGCGCTGTCCGATAACGGGCACTCGCAGATTTACAAACCATCGCTGTATGCGACGGTCGATCGCATGCCTTGCCGCCTGTACCGCTTCGCCGATGGCTGGTACATCATCCGTGCCGGATCCGCGTGCAGGGACCTGCTCGGCGGGAAGCTGTTGGCGATCGATGGACGTCCGATCGCAAGCGTCGCCGACGCGATGTATGTGTATTCGCTCGGGCCGCGCAACCATTACGAGCAATACGTCACGCCGTTTTTCCTGGAATCGCCGGACTTGTTGCATGCGGCGGGTCTGGCTTCGAATGCCGCGTCGCTGGCCCTGCGCGTGCAGCTGCGCGATGGCAGCGTGCGCGACGCGACCGTCCCTGCCGATCCGCCGGATCCGAAAGCGGTGGCGGCCGATTCGGACTGGACCGATGCGTACTCCGATTCGTATCTGTCGCCACGACGGATCGAAGGCGAGCCCGAGGACTGGACGCCGCTGTTGCCGCGCGGCGCGAAGCTTCCAGTTTTTTTCGACGATTACGCAAACCCTTTCCACACGCGATGGTGGCCGGACAAACACACGCTGTACGTGCAGTTCCGCAGCAACGAGGACGTGCCGGGCCATCCGATCAGGCCGTTCGTCGCGAAGGTCGAGCGCGCGATCGCCGACGATAAGCCTCGCTTCATCGTGCTGGACCTCCGCCTTGACCAGGGCGGCAACTTCACGACCACCGCCGGCCTGATGAAACGCATCGCGACGCTTTCGCCTTCCATCCGGCACGTCTACGTGCTGACCAGCGCGTGGACGTTTTCCGCGGGCGACATCAGTCTCGCGCTGTTGAAGGAACATGGCGGCGGCAAGACCACGTCGATCGGCGAAGCCGCGGGGGACCGCGTGCGGATCTGGGCCGAGGGCCGCGGCATGCAGCTTCCCAATTCGCAACTGTGGATCCATTACGCCACCGGCTACGAGGATTACTCGAAACCCTGCTGGGGCGAGCGCGGCTGCTTCTGGACGACGCTGTTCTTCCCGATGCACGTCAGGTCATTCGAACCCGACGTGCGCGTGGCCTACACGTTCGACGATTACGTGACCGGGCGCGATCCCCTGCTGGACAAGGCGCTGGCGCTTGCGCGTGCATCGGTGCGCTGAGGGCACCCGCTTGCGGGCACCGCTGCGCTTCTGGCAAGGACCTGCTCGGCAGCAGCTTGCCTGCAACGCGGGCGAAACCGCTCCTGGTGTCACTTCATCGCCAGCGCGATGATCATCCCCAGCCAGACCACGCCGCCGACCCAGTTGTTGTTGCGGAACGCGGCGAAGCACGCGTCGCGCTGGCGCCAGCGCATGTTCCAGAGTTGCCACGCGAACAGCAGCAGGGCCACGCCGAGGCCGATCTGGAACGGCCACTGCAGTTGCGCGCGTTGCCCGACCAGCAACAGCGTGAACAGCAGTGTCGCCATCAATATCCCGAGGATCGGCAGGTCGGCATCGCCGAACAGGATCGCGGTGGACTTGGCGCCTGCGCGGATATCGTCGTCGCGGTCGACCATCGCGTACTCGGTGTCGTAGATGGTCGAGAACAGCACGTTGCCGAGGAACAGCAGCCAGCACACGGGGGGCAGGCCGTTCGTGACCGCGGCAAATGCCATCGGAATGCCCCAGCCGAACGCCGCGCCCAGCACCACCTGCGGCAATTGCGTGTAGCGCTTGGAGAACGGATACAGCGCGGCCAGCGCGGCACCGGCGAACGACAGGTAGATCGTCAACCGGTTGGTGAAGGCCAGCACCAGCACGAAACCGAGCAGCGACAAACCGACGAAACACGCCATGGCTTCCCAGGGCTTGACGCGTCCAGCCGCCAGCGGTCGGCCTGCGGTGCGCGCGACCAGCGGGTCGAGCTTGCGATCGGCGAAGTCGTTCATCGCGCAACCCGCCGCACGCATCACGAACACGCCCACCGTGAATACGGCCAGGTATTTCCATGGCGGAAAACCGTCGGCCGCCAGCCACAGTGCCCACCACGTCGGCCACAGCAGCAGCAGCGCTCCGATCGGCCGATCCATCCGCACCAGCACCAGCAGGTCGCGTGCCTTGCCACGCCAGTCGAGCGGTAGCGCGCGCAGCAGGAATTCGATCGCGCGGGTCGAACGCGGTGACGCATCGGCCGGACGCGAGGTGTCGGGCCGGGCTGCCGGCTGCAACTCCGGCGCGCGCAAATCGAGCAGCGGCAATTCTTCCTGCGTGACAGGATGCACCGGCTGACGCTTGTGTTTGGACGGGCTGCGTTTGCGGGGCATGCTCCGATCGATGACGTATGCGAACCGGGATCGATTGTCGCGCGGCGCGGCGCCGCGGCCAACCATCAGTGCATGAGAGGTGGCACGGTCAAAATGCGGCGCGGGCGGTTATCCTCGCCGGGTTCTTTGGCCGAGGGGAAGCACCATGGGTTTGTTTGCCGAGATCACCCGCCACAAGTCGGTGGAACGGTTGCAGGCCGTGGCGGGCGGCAGCCGCGACTTCCGCCGCGTGCTGGGCGTATGGCAACTCACCGCGATCGGAATCGGCGCGATCATCGGTGTCGGCATTTTCGTGCTGGCGGGGCAGCAGGCCGCGATCAATGCGGGGCCCGCTGTGACCATTTCCTTCATCGTCGCCGGTATCGGCAGCGCCTGCGCGGCACTCTCGTACGCCGAGTTCTCGGGGATGATCCCGGTCACCGGCAGCGCGTACACCTATGGCTACGCGGTGCTGGGCGAATTGCTGGCGTGGATCATCGGTTGGGACTTGATCCTGGAGTACGCGTTGATCGTCGCGGTGGTCGCGATCGGCTGGTCGGGTTACGTGCAGGCGCTGCTGGCGCAGTTGTTCGGCGTGCACCTGCCGGTGTGGCTGCAGGGCGCGTACGACCCGGCGAATCCGGGGTCGGGCAAGGTGTTCGACGTGATCTCGGCGGGTATTTCGCTGGTGATTGCCTGGATGCTGACCATCAAAACGGAATGGGGGGCGCGCGCCAACACGGTGATCGTGGTGATCAAGGTGATCGGCGTGGCGCTGGTGATTGCCGTCGGCGCCTTCTACGTGAATCCGGCCAACTGGCACCCGTTCGTGCCGGCGCTGGCGAAGGGCGCGAACGGCGCGTCGCATTTCGGCTGGGGCGGTGTGCTGGCAGCGTCGAGCATCGTGTTCTTCGCCTGCTTCGGTTACGACACGCTGACCACCGCGGCCGAGGAGTCGAGGAATCCGCAACGCGACTTGCCCCGCGCGGTGCTGCTGTCACTGGCTATTTCGATGGCGCTGTACCTTGCGGTGTCGCTGGTGCTGACCGGCATGGTGCCGTATCCGGAATTGAACAGTCCGGCGCCGGTCGATGCCGCGTTCAAGGCGCTGCACCTCGACTGGGTGCGCGGCATCATCAACATCGCCGCGGTGGCGGGGCTTACCAGCGTGTTGTTCGCATTCATGCTGGGCGCGGCGCGAATCTGGTTTGCGCTGTCGCGCGATGGGCTGCTGCCGCGCTGGTTTTCGCGGGTGCATCCGCGCTACGGCACGCCGTATCGGCCGACCGCGATCCTCGGCGTGTTCAGCGCGCTGGTCGCGGGCTTCCTGCCCATCAACGAAGTGGCGGAACTGGTGAACATCGGCACGCTTTCGGCGTTCATCGTGATCTGCCTCGCGGTACTGGTGCTGCGCGTCCGCCGTCCCGACGTTCCGCGCACCTTCCGTTCGCCCGCGCTGTGGCTGGTCGCGCCGGTCGGCATGTTGTTTTCGCTGTTCCTCATCATCGGCTGGCCGTGGTGGCAGGGCGGCCATCTCGCCCTGATCGGCGGCTTGAAGAGCATCACCATCTGGCGTTTCGTGGTCTGGCTCGTGATCGGCCTGTTGCTGTACTTCAGCTACGGGATCCGCCACAGCGCGCTGGCGCGCGGCGAGTGACACAGATGCGACGCGCGTGCGGCCGACGCTTGTGCTGGAGGGGATGCGGCACCACTTGGAATGGCAGGCCCGCCGCCGCAGCAGCGGCACAGCGTCACCACATCCATGAGGCAAGCACACCATGATCGACTTGTATTACTGGCCGACGCCCAACGGCCACAAGATCACGCTTTTTCTTGAAGAAGCCGGGTTGCCATACACCATCAAGCCCGTCGACATCGGCAAGGGCGCGCAATTCGAACCCGCCTACCTTGCGATCTCGCCCAACAACAAGATGCCGGCGATCGTCGACCATGAACCCGTCGACGGCGGCGGGCCGCTCAGCGTGTTCGAGTCCGGTGCGATCCTGGTGTATCTCGCCGGCAAGACCGGCAAGTTCATTCCGGAAGATCCGCGCGGCAAGGTGGCGTGCCTCGAATGGCTGTTCTGGCAAATGGGCGGGCTCGGTCCCATGACCGGCCAGTACGGCCATTTCCACGTGTACGCGCCGGAAAAGATTCCCTACGCGATGGAGCGTTACCGCAAGGAAGTCGAGCGCCTGCTCGACGTGCTGGACCGCCACCTGAAGGATCGCGCGTTCATCACCGGCGACGACTACACGATCGCCGACATGGCCTGCTATCCGTGGGTCGATCCGTATTCGAAAGCGCCTTTCGACCTGCAACCCTTCGCCGAAGTGCGGCGCTGGCGTGCTGCGATTGCCGCGCGTCCGGGCACGCAACGCGCCTACGCACTCGAGAAAGAGGTGAACCGGAACGCCGGTCAGCCGATGAGCGACGAGGAAAAGAAAATCCTGTTCGGGCAGGGCGCGCGCAAGGGTTGATCAGCCGGCTTGCCTGTGCAAGTGGAACGCGAGTGTTCCGGCGCGCTTATCCTGCACTGGAAGCCGTCTTCCATTTGCAAAATGGCTGTCCCGCTGCTGCCGGTGCCGGTCATGCGAGCCATCACAGTCAAGGTGATGCCGGCGAAGCAGGCGAAACTCAAATCGCGCAAGTTGTTTGAACAGGCCCAGCGGCGTGTCGAGCAGCTGATCGAAGGCAGCGCGCAGCATTGGCAATCCGGTCGGTGTTGCGCATCTATGCCATTCGGCCTATGCGCGCCGGCGCGCGCGGTGCTACGTTCGACGGGTTGAATCCTTGGTGGAGCCCTGCATGTCGGTCTGCATTATGCGCACCTGGTGCGGATCGAGGGCACGCCGGATCATCTCGACCAAATCATCGCTCCACGCAAGCAAGCCAACCATCCAGCCCGCGCTGCGGGCCAGCCGACCCATCGCTGGAGAACGACATGAAAACCACCGTCCTCGCTTCCGCCTTGTTCGTCGCCGCGCTCGGCGTTGCGCCGTTCGCGTCGGCCCAGCAGTCGACCATCCATTTGACCGGCAGCAACCAGCCCCCGCCGCAGAACATCGCCTACCCCTACGGTACGCTGAAGATCGACGTGGACGCGACCGACATCGGTCACCGCATTTTCAACGTGCACGAGACGATCCCGGTGAAGCCGGGCTCGTCCATCTATCTGTTGTATCCCGCATGGATTCCGGGAGACCACGAGCCATCCGGACCAATCGACAAGTTCGCCGGGCTCATCATCAAGGCCAACGGCAAGACCATTCCGTGGAAGCGCGACAAGTACAACGTGTACGCCTTCCACGTGGACGTGCCCCAGGGCGCGGACAGCCTGGACGTGCAGTTCCAGTTCCTGTCGGCACAGAACCACAGCGAGGGGCCGATCATCATGACCCCGGAAATGCTGGACCTGTCGTGGAACACGGTTTCGCTGTATCCGGCCGGCTATGACGCCAACCGCATCCAGACCGTTCCCAGTGTGACGCTGCCCGCGGGCTGGAAGTTCGGCAGCGCGCTTGAAGTGGCCAGCCAGAACGGCAATACCGTCACCTTCAAGCCCATCGACTACATGAACCTGGTCGATTCGCCGATCTACGCCGGCAAGTATTTCAAGCGGCTCGATCTCACCAGCAAGAATTCGCCGCCCGTGCACATGGACATCGTCGCCGACCAGCCGAAGGACCTCGCGGTGTCCGATGACGCGCTCAAGGCGCTGAAGAACATCGTGGTGCAGATGGACCGTCTGTACGGGACCTTCCACTTCAACCACTACGACTTCCTGTTCTCGCTGTCGGACAAGATGAGCGGCAAGGGACTGGAGCACCATCGCTCCAGCGAGGACGGCACCGGCCCCGATTTCTTCACCGACTGGAATCTCGACACGCCGCATGACCTGCTCACGCACGAATTCAATCATTCGTGGGACGGCAAGTTCCGGCGCCCGGCCGACCTTTCCACGCCCAACTTCAACGTGCCGATGGGCGATTCGCTGCTGTGGGTGTACGAAGGCCAGACCCAGTTCTGGGGCAACGTGATCGCCGTGCGCGCGGGCCTGGAAAACAAGGACACCGGCTTGGCCCTGTTGGCCAGGGTCGCCGCGACCTACGACATGGACCGCCCCGGCTTCCGTACCTGGCGCAATGTCCAGGACACCACCAACGATCCGGTGATCGCGCAACGCGCGCCACTGCCGTATCGCAACTACCAGGGCAGCGAGGACTACTATTCCGCCGGCCAACTGATCTGGCTGGCGGTGGACGGCAAGATGCGCCAGCTCAGCCACAACAAGCATGACCTGGACGATTTCGCGCGAGCGTTCTTCGGCGTGGACCCGGGCGCATGGACCATCGACACCTATGACTTCCAGGACGTCGTCGACGGGCTCAACAAGATCGTGCCGTACGACTGGGCGAGCTTCCTGCGCGAGCGCCTGGACGGGCACGGCGATCTCGCCGATGGCCTGAAGCTGGAAGGCTGGAAGCTGGTTTACAAGAGCGAAGAGTCCAAGGCCGCCAAGGCCGTGATGGCAAGTTTCAGCAAGCGTTATCCGAAGTTCGCCGGCGGCGCCGATTTCACGTACAGCGCGGGCTTCTCGGCTTCTGCCAAGGGTGATCTGCGCAACGTGCGTTGGGACGGTCCCGCTTTCAAGGCCGGCCTTGCGCCGGGCATGACGATCGTGGCGGTCAATGGCACCGACTTCAGCCCCGACGCGATGAAGCAGGCCATCAAGGACGCCCAGGGCAACAATCAGCCCATCAAGCTGCTGGTCAAGGACTTCAACGAGTACAAGACCCTCGACGTGGATTACCACGGCGGCTTGAAGTATCCGGACCTCGAGCGCATCCAGGGGACGCCGGACTATCTCTCGCAGTTGTACGCGCCGAAGAAGTAGCCCGGGAATTTCCGGTCGTGATGGCTTCATTCGAAGCCGTCGTTGGGGGAAGCCAAACCACGGAGACCCTGGCCATGGATGGCGGCTTCAATGGTCGCTCTGGTGCCGGTTGAGCACCGGCACCATGGCTCACACGGCAGGTTGAGCGAAACGGCGGTCAGGGGCGACCGCACGCATGGATGCGCGCACCGCGCGTTCGTCGCTGGGCGACAACGTCTGCAACAGCGTGATCTCGCCGGCGACGAGCTTGGCCAGCGGCACCCCATCACGGAACACGATCCGCGAATTCGTCAGTACCGGTACCCGGTCGCCAGGCAGCACGGTGCCGACGAGGTTCAACGGATCGGCGCCGTTCACTGCAATCAGCACGCCGTCATGTTCGCGTTTGCGTACCCGACGCAGCGCTTCGACGGCCTCCGGCAAAGCGAATTGCTCGCCCACCACACCTTCGACAAATCTTCCGCCGCGGATCTCGCCGCGGGCTTCCAGCCGCTGATACACGCGGCGCAACTCACGCCAGGGCGGCAGCCACGGGGCCTCGCGTTCCAGCAGTTTCCAGAACACCACACCCCAGCGGCGCAGCAACACGCGGGCGGTGTGTTCGAGAGCGTCGGACTTCGCAAGCCCTTCTCCCTCTCCCCTGGGGGGAGAGGGTTGGGGTGAGGGGGAAATGCTGGAACTACGAGACCCGGAAAGTTCCCCCTCACCCGCCTTCGGCACCACGGAGCTCTTTGGCCATGGACGGCGGCTTTCCCCGGAGGGGAGAGGGGAAACGACAACAGCTGCGGCGAAGCACCTAGTGCTCCGAATCAAGCTCCACCGCCCCGCATCCTCGATTCCATTCAGCATGTGTCTTGCAAGGCGCCGCCGGCGCGGATGGCTGCGTTTCGCCGCCGGCAGCAACAATGCGCGCAATCCGGCAAAACTGTCCGCGCCAAGCATTCCGGCACCGACCAGCTCGCCCAGCGCGTCCTCCAGTTCCACCTTCAACAACCGCGTGCCGTCGGCGATCTCGCCGAAGAACGATGCGCCGTGCCGCGCGAGGAAATCGGCGATGGCCTGCGCGCGCGAAGACAGTGCAGGGGATTCGGCTGCCGGTTGCGCAGCGATGGCGTTCCACGTCGCCAGTTGCTTGCGCGGCAGCAGCACGATCGGCGATGCGCGGACCGGAGAAGCGTGTGTGCCGCCCGCGGAGGTACGCAGCCGCGTCCACGCGATCCGGCCGGCGCCGCACAACGCGTCCAGCCAGGCGATGTCGTAATCCCGAACGCGTGCGGGGAGCAGTTGCGATTCCCATGCACCGGCCGCGGCTTCGAAGCCTTCCAGTTGCGCCAGCACGGCAGCCAATGCGTCGGGACCGCGCAAGCGCGTTTGCGGCGAAAGGTGCTGCCAGTCGAGCAGGAAGCGCATGAAGTCGCGCGGCGCCACGGGTTCGATCTCGCGCCTCAGGCGCTGCAGCGTGCGGCGATGGATGCGCGCCAGCAAATGACGATCGCACCATTCCTCGTCGTTCGCGCCCGGTGTGAAGCGGCCACGCATCGCACAGCCTTCGCGTTCCAGCGCCGCCAGCGCGATCGTGACGTCGCCGTCAGCGATGCCGAACGCCTGCGCCAATTCACTGACACGGATCGGTCCGACGCAGCCCAGCCGCGCGCGCAGGATTTCGACCAGCGCGTCTTCTCGCGTCCAGGTCTTCGCTGCGTATTCCGCCGGTGCTTCGATCTCCGGTTGCAAACTCGCATTCGGGTGGACCGCGCGCCACATCGGCAGCATTTCGGCGGCGACCCACAGCTGTTCCCCTCCCCCGCAGGGGGAGAGAGTCAAAGTCGTTGCGCGCTTCGCGGCAGCAAGTTCATCCAGCCACGCCTGCCATCCCGGGTTGCGCGCCAAGTCGTCTTCGCCAATAGCGCCCAGCGCCAGCACTGCTTCGTGCATCTCGTCGGCGTCGCGCGGCGTGGGCCAGGCTTCCTCGCAAACGGCGGCAATGGCATCCGCGTCGAGCTTGCCCAAATCTTCCGCGCTTTCCGCATCGACGAAACCGCGCGACGACACTGCCTGGGTGCGGCGCTCTTCCAATGGCGCGCC
Organism: Gammaproteobacteria bacterium; assembly: GCA_021324095.1. Taxonomy (GTDB): domain Bacteria; phylum Pseudomonadota; class Gammaproteobacteria; order Xanthomonadales; family Rhodanobacteraceae; genus 66-474. Next base: position 28,317 of record JAJPJT010000120.1, on the reverse strand, counting down.
ATCCAGGTAGGCATACGGCCGCGCGCCAAGGATTTCGGCAGCGAGCTGCGAGGGCGCGGTCAGGTCGCGTGCCACGATTCTGGCGTCACCGCCTTCGAGCCGCTTCAGCAACGCGATCAGCCCTTCCAGATCCATCGCGTCGTAAAGACAATCCTGCAGTGTCTGCGCGACCAGCGGGTGATCGGGGATCCTGCGTTCGCCGACGATGTTCTCGAGGCAGGCGACCTGGTCCGGGAAGACCGTCGCCAGCAGGTCTTCCGATTTCATGCGCTGGATCTGCGGCGGCACCTTCGCGCCGCCCGCAAAGCGCGGCAACGCCAGCGCGGCGCCGGCGTTCCAGCGGAAACGCAGCGCGAACATCGGCGCGTCCAGCAACGCCTGGGTCAGCACGTCGCGTACCGAATTGGAGTGCAGATAGCGCGCAACCTCGTCCAGCGGAAAACTGTGGCTGGTCGAAAGCGACAACACGATCGCGTCTTCGGTGGCCGCCGCCTGCAATTCGAAATTGAAGCTGCGGCAGAAGCGCTTGCGCAGCGCCAGTCCCCACGCGCGATTCAGGCGGCTGCCGTAGGGCGAATGGATGACCAACTGCATGCCGCCGGATTCGTCGAAGAAGCGCTCCATTGCCAGCGTGGATTGCGTCGGCAGGAGGCCAAGCTCGGTGCGCGCCGCAGCGAGGTAATCCACCAGTTGCCGCGCGGCGTTGTCGCCTATGCCGGCTTCGTTCATCAGCCACAGCGCCGCCACATCACCCCCGCCGTCCAGCCGCGCGGCGATTTCCTCGCGCAACCGCGACACCGCGGCCGACAATTCGTCGCTGCGGCCCGGCGCCTCGCCCAGCCAGAACGGGATCGACGGCGGCGCGCCTTGTGCGTCCTCTACGCGCACGCGGCCGCGCTCCACTTTCAGGATGCGGTACGACTGATTGCCGAGCTGGAAGATGTCGCCCGCGAGCGACTCCACCGCGAAGTCCTCGTTGACGCTGCCGACGCGCAACGATTGTGGCTCCAGCACCACGTCGTAATCGGCGGTATCGGGGATCGCGCCGCCCGAGGTGAGCGACGTCATGCGCGCACCGCGCCGCGCACGCAACTTGCCGTTGACGGCGTCGCGATGCAGGTAAGCGGCGCGGGTGCCGCGGCGGGTGCTGTAGCCCTCGGCCAGCATCCGCAGCACGTCGTTGAATGTCTCGCGCGCAAGGTTGCGATAGAGATAAGCGTGGCGGAACAGGTCGAACAATTCGGACTCGTCGCGTTCGCCGCAAGCGACTTCCGCCACGATCTGCTGCGCCAGCACGTCCAGCGGCGCCGACGGCATGCGCAAGGTGTCCAATTCGCCACGGCGCACCGCGTCCAGCAGTGCCGCGCATTCGACCAGATCGTCGCGCGAAGTCGGGAACAGCCGAGCCTTGGAAATGCCGTCCACCGCGTGGCCGGCGCGGCCGGCGCGTTGCAGGAAGGCTGCGATGGCGCGCGGCGAGGAAAGCTGGCAGACCAGGTCGACTTCACCGATGTCGATGCCCAGTTCCAGCGAAGCGGTTGCGACCAGTGCACGCAGCTGCCCCGACTTCAAACGTCGTTCGGCGTCGAGGCGTTTCTCTTTCGACAAACTGCCATGGTGCGCGGCGACGGCATCCTTGCCCAGCCGTTCCGCGAGATGCCGGGTCGCGCGTTCGACGGTGCGGCGGGTGTTGGCGAAGATCAGCGTGGTGCGATGCCGTTCGATCAATTCGGCGAGGCGGTCGTACACCAAACCCCACGCATCGTTGCTCATCACCGGCTGCAGCGGCACCGCGGTGAGCTCGATCGCGAGATCGCGCGCGCGCTGATGCCCGGCATCAATGATGGTGCAGGAAAACTGCCTCTCGCCCGGTTGCTCTTTGGCAGGAGGAGAGGGCGACGAGCGAGCCTCGATGGTGGTGGAAGGCTCTTCCTTCTCCCCCCGGGGGAGAGCCACCGTCCATGGCCGGAGAGCTCCGTGGTGTCGCGCAGCGACGGATGAGGGGGGGGTTTCCGGGACCTGAAGCGGCGGATGTGCCCCCTCACCTCGGCCCTCTCCCCGCGGGGGAGAGGGAGAAGAGCAAAGCGCATCTCGCGAACCCACCAAAAATCTTGCCACTTCCTCGATGGGTTTTTGCGTCGCCGACAAGCCAATGCGCGTGCAGCGGCGTGCGCACAGGGCATCCAGCCGCTCCAGGGTCAGCGCGAGGTGGCTGCCGCGCTTGCTCGACACCAGCGCGTGGATCTCGTCCACGATCACCGTGCGCGTGGTCTGCAGCATCCGTCGGCCGGATTCGGACCCGAGCAGGATGTACAGCGATTCCGGCGTCGTCACCACGATGTGCGGCGGCCGTTTGCGCATCGCATTGCGTTCGGCCTGCGGGGTGTCGCCCGTGCGCACCGCGGTGCGGATTTCCACGTCGGGCGAACCCATGCGCGCGAGTTCCGCACGGATGCCTTCGATCGGCACTTCGAGGTTGATGCGCACGTCGTTGGACAGCGCCTTCAACGGCGACACGTACACGACGGAAGTTTCGTCGGCGAGCGTTCCCGCCACGCCTTCCTGGATCCGTTCGTCGATCGCGGCCAGGAACGCGGCCAGCGTCTTGCCCGAACCGGTCGGCGCCGCGATCAGCACGTTGCGGCCGGCGCGGATCGCGGGCCATGCCTCGCGCTGCGCTTCGGTGGGCGCAGGGAACGCGGAGGTGAACCAGGCGGCGACCGCGGGATGGAAGGTGTGCATGGGAAGGCGGAGAACGGGGGGAGACGGCGGAGACGGGAGACGGTAAAGCGAAGCAGTGGAGCTAAAGGCCTGGTTTTCCGTTTTCTCGTTCGAGCGATCGTCTCTGCGCTTTACTGCTTCTCACGAAACGGGACCGGGAAACCTTGACCTACGAAATGGGGGCATGCGCCGCCTCGCGCAAGCGGTCGGCAAGCCCGCTCATGCGCAGCGTACGCCGCCCGATGCCGGCACGCAGCGTGTCCGGCGTGGAATGAATCACGATGCCTGAGCGCGCGCGCGTGACGCCGGTGTACAGCAGTTCGCGCGACAGCACCGCGGATTCGGGTCCGGTGACCAGCGCCACGCGTTCGAATTCGGAGCCCTGTGCCTTGTGCACGGTCAGCGCGAAGGCGCCCTCATGCGGCGGCAGCGCGGCCGGCGCGAATGCGCGCGGGACGCCTTCGGCGCCTTCGAACCAGACCTTCATGGCGTTGCCTGCGTCGGGCCACACCACGCCGGTGTCGCCATTGAACAAGCCGAGTTCAGGGCGGTTCGCGGTGATCAGGACAAGGCGTCCGCGCCACCATCGTTCGTCCGCACGCACGCCCAACGCGCGCTGCAGCCGCCGGGCGATGGCGCGATCGAGGGCGATGCAGCCGGATGGCCCCTGCCGCAGCGCCGTCAACACGCGGAATCCACGCGCGGCGCGCAACGCCGCCGCCGGATCGCTCGCATCGAGCATCGGCCGGAAGGCGTCGGCCGCGGCCCCCACGAGCGATGCGCGAGCATTGTCGGCGAGCGCGACGTCGTCCGAACGTTCGCACGCGTGCAGGGCTTCTTCGGCGTCCCCTCGAGCGATCGCGCGCGCCAGCTCACCCAGCGCGGAATCGGTTCCGAAACGGTGGCTGCGGGTCAGCGCGACGTGGCAATCGCGCAACGGCGCCTCGCGCGCAGCATCGACCAGCGCGCCGAGCACGTCGCCGGCTTCCACCGCGGACAACTGGTCCTGGTCGCCCAGCAGGATCAGCACCGCGTCCTGCCGCACGGCTTCGGAAAGTGCGTGCATCATCGGCAGGTCCACCATCGAGACCTCATCCACCACCACGATGCCGAACGGCAGAGGCGCGTCGCGATGAAATCGTGGTCGCGCGCCGGAGGGCGCCAGGCCGAGCAGGCGATGCAGCGTGAAGGCCTCGCGCGGGATCGTCGCGGCGACCGTGTCGGCGAGTGCGAGCTGCGGCAACTGGCTGCGCACGCTTTCCGACAAGCGTGCGGCGGCTTTCCCGGTGGGCGCGGCCAGGGCGATGCGCAACGCGCGTCCTCGTGCGTGCGCGTCCTTCGCGAGCGTGGCGAGTATGCGCACCACGCCGTGGGTCTTGCCGGTGCCGGGACCGCCGGTGATCAGCTTCAGGCTCTGGGCGCATGCGTGCACGATCAGATTTCGTGCGAGCCGTTGCTCGTATCCGAAATAGCGCGCGAGGTACACACGGCCTTGTGCATCCAGCACCAATGGTTTCGGCGATATGGGCTCGCCGGTACCGTGGTTCGAAATGCAATGGACCGCATCGCTGGTGCGCAGCGCTGCCTGCCATGCGCGCGGATCCGGCAGGACGGGAGCTTCACCACGTCCATCGAGACCGGCCAGCCAGCCTTGCGCCGCATCCAGTTGCAACGCGCTATGGCCTTCGCCCACCGCGCGCGCGGCGAGTGCCGCGGCCAACACGACTTCGGCCGCGGAAGCCGGAAACGCGCGCGCGACCCACTCGCCCAGTGCGGCATCCACGCGGCGCAGCCAACCGTCGCGCGCAAGTGCTTGCAGGCTGGCGCTCATACGGCCTGCGCCATGGCGTTGTCGAACAACGCGTCCATCGCTTCGATCAGCGCGCGCGGTGGACGGTCGCGGTGCACGCCCCGGCCGTCCTCGAGATCGCGTACGAAAAGGTAATACACGTCCCCGATGCGCGCCTCGTAGTCGTAGCCGGGCAGTGCCTGGCCCAGCCAGCGGTGCATCGCGAGCACGTACAACAGGTATTGCAGGTCGTAGTCGTGCGCGGCGATCGCCTCGCGCAGCGCGCCGGCATCGTAGGCCGGCAGCAGATTGGTCTTGTAGTCGACCAGGTGATAACGGCCGTCGTGCTCGAACACCAGATCCATGGTGCCGGTCAGCATGCCGTGCAACCGCGCGACGCCGAATCCGCTGCGGCCATGCTGGTAGCCGTGTGCGTGCAAAAGCGCGAACAACTCATCCGTGCGCGAAGGTGCGATTCGCAAATGGAATTGCATTTCCGCGCGACGTCGTCCCTCCTGCACATCGCACAGCCGGGTGCCGCAAGCGAGTCGCACGTTCAGCGCACCGCGCATGCACTCGCCCACCTGCGTCACCGCGCGTTCCAGTGACATCGTCCCGGGCTCGGGCAGGCCTTGCGCGCGCAGGCTGCGTACGATGAGGTCGTGTTGCGCCTCCGGAATGCCATCCACCTCACGCCACGTGGCGAAATCCGCCCGTTCCAGCGCCGCGTGCACGGCGCTGCCGAAGCGCGCGCCGGCGAGCGTGGGCGCTCTCGATGGCTGCGCTTCCGGGACGGTCCCCGGGACATCGCCATTCCCCGGCGCCGGATCGGCCTCGTTGCCGCGCGCTTCGCCACGCACCAGCCGCGAGAACGACCACGTGCGCCAGTCGCGTTCGATGGTGCCGTGGAATTCCGCCGCCCTGATTCGCCTTGCGCCGGTTTGCTGCCTCGCCAGGCGTTTTGCATTCGCTTGCGGAAGCGGCGACACGGCGACATGGCCCTCCCCGCGTGCGACCAGTTCCGCCATTACCTGTTCGCAGGTGAGCTCATTGAAATCCAGCGCCGCCTCGCGCCCGGCCGCATACAGTAGCCAGTGCAGCGCTGTTTCGTCGGCTTGCCTGACGCAGCCCCACGGCAACACACAGGCCGCGCGCGCGCGGGTCACGCCGACGTAGAACTTGCGCGCTTCTTCCGCGAGCGCTTCCTGCCGCGAGCGCGTTTCGATCTCGGAGGCGATCTCGTTGCCGACGGCAACACAAGCACGATCACCTTCGTGGTACCAGGTCAGGGCAGGTTTTTTGCCGTTGCCGTTGGTGGCGTGTCCCGACGCTGCGTACGGCAGCAGCACCACCCCATATTCCAGACCCTTGGCTGCATGCACCGTCGCGATCTGCACGGCCTGCGCATCGGTGTCCAGACGCAGGCGCACCGCATCCGCATCGGTGTCGTCCGCACTCTCGCGCAGCGCACGCGCGTATCGCTCGCAGAGATCGTCCATCCCGAAACTCGCGGCGTAGTCGTCCTGCAGCAGCTCGGCGAGTTGGAGGTAATTGGCGACGTGGCGCTCGCCGCCGGGCAGGCCGAGCAGGCGCGGTGCTGCGTCGGCGATCAGCCGATGCAGCAGCGGCAATGGTCCGCACCTTTGTACCAGCGCGGCCCATTCGGCGGTTTCGGTCAGCAGCGCATCCAGTGCAGCGCCATCGCTGCAGGTGCGCGCAATCGCAAGCGCGTCATCGCCGATCAATGATGAAGCGCGCGCGCCGCGTGCGCGCGGCGCATCCGCCGGATCGCGCAAGGTTTCCAGGAGCAGGCGCAGGTCGGCGGCCTCCTCGCTCCCATAGACGCTGGCGCGCAGGCACGATGCCGCCGGCACGCCCGCGCGCGACAACGCCCGCTGCATGGACCGGGCTTCGCGGTTGCTGTTGACCAGCACCGCGATGTCGCGCGCGCACAATTCGCGCCTGCTGCCGTCGCCCTCACGCAATCGCACGCGGCCTTGTTGCGCGCCTTCCAGCCATTCGACGATTTGCGCGACGCATGCGGCTTCGATCTGCGCCTGCGCCTCGCCCTTGGTCCAGGCGCGCGTGCTGCCATCCTTGTTGATGATGCCGGTCGATGGCAATCGCCAGACCTGCAATCCGGTTGCGGGCACGCCGTCCACCAGCAGGGCGCGTTCCGCGACGCGCGGCGCCGAATGCGCGTTCTCGTGCGCGATGCCTGGTTCGACGAATGCGCCCTTGCGCGAGAAGAGCGCATTGATCCCCGCATTGACGCCAGTACCCGCGCGCTGGCTCTCATCCAGCCGCAGCGGTTCGCCTTGCGCCTCATGCCTCGCCATCAGCCATGCGTGCACGTCGCCGCCGCGGAAGCCGTAAATCGCCTGTTTGGGATCGCCGACCAGCACAAGCGCGCCGTCCTCGTGCCCGAACAGCTGCTTCATGATCGCCCACTGCTGCGGATCGGTATCCTGGAATTCGTCCACCAGCGCCGCCGGCCAGCGCTCGCGGATCGCGCGCACCGCGCGCGCCCCGCGGTGCGGGTCGTCCAGTGCGGTGGCGAGTTCATCCACGGTTTGATCGTGGCCGAGCACACCCAGCGCCTTCATGCGCGCGGGCAGTTCGCGCTCGAGATACGCGCGGGCCTCCAGCAACAGCCTCGCACGCGCGGCGTGATCGAGACGCTCGAGTGCCTTGATGTTGGCGTCGAGATCGGCGATCGCAGCGAACACCGGGCCTTGCGGCAGGCGCTTGCAAGTCTTCATTGCAGAAAGCACGCTTTCAGCAAAACCGTCCACCGCCTTGCGCGCTGCCGCCGACAGCAGATCCGGCGCCGTGCCCGACTGCGCCCAAACCTGCAATTCGTGCAGACCGTGCGCGCGGACTCTGCGTGCCCCCGCATGACTGATGCAATCGGCGAGTTCCTTCAGCGCGACCTGCAACGCATCCGCATCCCAGCCCGCAATGCTGTTGCGGATTGCATCCAGTTGCGTCAGCACTCGTTCGCGCTGCGCGCGCCGTTCCGGTCCAGGCACCTGCACGCTGGCGCCGGCCACGACGTCGCGCCCGCGCCAGCGCGGATCGCACACCTGTCGGGCGAGTGCATCCGGCTTGCGCCAGGTCTCCGCCAGCAGGCGCGCGGCGTCCGCGTCGGTGCAGCAGGTGCGCCAGAAATCCTCCACGATCTCCCGCTGCAACGCGCGCGCGTCTTCCAGCAGTTCCGGTTCGCCCGGCGCGCGGCCAGTTTCGAATCCGAACTCGCCCAGGACGCGATTGCAGAAGGCGTGGAGCGTGCCGATCACGGCGGTATCCATGGCCAGCTCCGCTTCGCGCGCGCGGGTTCCCAGCGTGTCGATATCGGCGTTGGCGAGTGCGTGTGCGATTACCGCACGCGTGGCCTGCGTCTCGCCATCGTCGCCGTCGCGGCAGCGAGCAGGCTCCTCTTCGCGAAGGACTTCCGCCGCGATCCGCAGCCGCTTGCGCAGCCGCATCGCCAGTTCGGCGGTGGCCGCGCGGGTGAAAGTGGCGACCACGATGCGTTCCGGCATCAAGCCGCGTTCGAGGATCAGCCGTAGATACAGCGTCGCGATGGTGAAGGTCTTGCCGGTGCCGGCGCTGGCCTCGACCAGGCGCACGCCCGAGAGCGGCAGGTCCAGCGGGCCCGTGCATGCGCTCATGTGAACTGCTCCGCCCACGCGCGCGCCGGGTGCGCGAATACGGCCAGCGCAACGCGGTGCAGCTTCTGCGCGAGTGTGCCGTCCGCGGCACCGGGCAGGTCGCGGCCGCGCCAGACGATGCACACCGCATTGCTTTCGAATTCGTTGTGGCCGCCGAAGCCGTTTTCGTTTTGGGCCTGCTTCGCGGCTCTTTCGAAAACACCCACGTCGATGGGAGCATCGGGTTTCCTCCCGGCCTTTGCATGCTCCACCGCGTGAGTCCACGACGTGCGTACGAAGAACGGCAGCGGCGCGCGCCGCCCCTGGACGTACAACTCGATCAATGCGCGCAACTGCTCGCGGGCCTCGTCCTGCGCAAGCCGAGGCAATTCGAACGCGCGAGTTTCTCCCTTGTCGTCGAAGCCCACCAGCCTTACGCGCGTGTCTATACCGGCCGCGGCGCACAGCAGCGCATCCAGCCACGCGCGCAGTACATGCCGGCCGTCGATCTCGCCGGGCCGCACGTGCAGGACGCCGTTGGGGTAACGATCGGCGGGCGTGCCTTCCAGGTGCGTGCCGTCGTTCCAGTCCACGCACAGCATTTCGGCCGGCAACGGCGACGCGCCTTCGGTGAACGCCCGCACCTCGGCACGCAAGACGTCGGCCTGCACGTGCGCGTCGCGCAGTGCCTCGTCGCCGAGTGCGCCGGGCGGCAACTGTCCGCGCGCGCGCAACAGGTCGCGATCGCCGGACGCGTTGCCTTCACCGAAATCCAGCAGCGCACGGGTGAGGCTCCAGCGCGTCAGGCCGTCGGTGGGCGACAGCGGTTCGTCCTCGGCATCGTCGCGCTGCTCGCGCGGCAGCACCAATCCCAAACCGTGTTGTAAAAAACCGCGCGCCGGATCAAGCAGGAAACGGCGCAATTCATCGACCGACAGCGTTGCCGCTTGCGCGGCTTCGAGTTCCGGCAGCGGAGCATTCGGCACGAACGGCGCGCTCGCCACTTCCGCTCCGGGCACGCCCGCCGCCGCCAGCCACTCCTTTCCATAGGAGCGCGGCGCTTCGGCATCGAACAGCGTGGGATCGAACGGATGCAACGGTTGCACGTGCGGCAGCAACGCGTTCTGCGCATCGCGCTCGGCATCATTCTTCGGCGACGCGAGATAGCCCTCGCGCAAGGTATCCATCAATTCCGCGACGACGACGGACGGCGCCAGCGTCTCGTTGCTGTGCGCGTCGCGGCCGATCCAGCTTATATACAGAGTGTCGCGCGCGGCGGCGACCAGTTGCAGGAACAGCAGCCGATCGTCCTCGCGCACGCTGCGGTCGCCGCGTTGCGCGCGGCCGGCACGGCGGTCGGCACTCAACGGATCCAGCCCCGAAGGGTCGCGGCGCGGGAAGGCGGCTTCGTCCATGCCGAGGAGGCAGATCACGCGGAACGGCACGACGCGCAGCGGCACCATGCCGCAGAAGGTGACGCCGCCGGCGAACAACTGCTGGCGCTGGTCGGCCTGGTTCAGACGCTCGCGCAGGAACGCACGCAGGTCGTGCCATGGCAAGGACTGCACCGAAGCGACGGCGGTGTGCTCGGCCAGTTCCGCCAGCGCGTCGCGCACGCGCTCCAGTGCGCGGCTTTCGTCGAGGTCGTTCGGATCGCCCGCGTACAGCGCGTCGAACAGTCCATTCAACGCGCGCTGCCATTCCACCGCGCCCATCTCGCGCGAGGACAATTCGCGCAGCCGCCGCCATGCGGCGAGCACCGCCAGCAGCGCGTCCATGCGTGCGAACGCCGCGCCTTGCATGCCGGCCAGCGGTGCCACGCCTGCGACCAGTGCATCGTCGGCATCGCCGCAGGCGAAACCCGCCAGCATGCGGTCCAGCCCGAACGCGAACGAAAATTCGCGATAGCCGCCGGTCTGCGCGCGCGCATGCTCGTCCTCGCCCCAGCGCACGCCGCTTTCTTCCAGTTGCCGCGACAACTGCTCCAGTTCCGAGGCATCGAGGTCGAAACGCCGCATCACGCCCGGCACGGCCAGCACATCCAGGACCTCGCTGCGTTCCCAGCGCGAGGTCGGCGCGTCCAGCAAGGTGAGGAACAATTGCGCGGCCGGATGCGCGGCACTCGCCGCCACGTCGCCGAGGTTGTAGGGAATGAAACGCGGGTCGTGCTCGGGTACGCCGCCGAACACCGCCTCGATCGCCGGGCGGTACGCGGCGACGTCCGGCATCATCACCGCAACGTCGCGCGGCTTCAGCGTCGGATCGGCGGCGAACATCGCCAGCAGCCGGTCGTGCAGCGTCTGCACTTCGCGCAGGATCGTGTGGCAGGCGTGAAACTGGATGGAATCGTCCGGCAGTGCCACGCGCCCGTCTTCTCGCGCTGCGCGATGATCGAGGATATCGTCGCGCACGCGGCCGAGCAGGGTGTTCGGTGCAATGGCCTCGTCGAACAGATCGGATTCGGTATCCGGTTGCACGTGCTCGTAGCCGTACAGCAGCTCCACGAACTCCGCCGCCGCGCCGCCGAGGGAGGCAATCAATGGATTACCGCCGTCCTTCTCCGCCAGGCGCGCGCGCACTTCGCGGCGCGAGCGCGGCGTATCACCCAGATATTCGCGCGAGGGCAGCGGCAGGTAGAAGTCCACGTCGCAGTGACGCGCCGCCACGCCGAGCATGTGCAGCACATCCGGCGACACGTTGGCGCAGGCGAAACACGCGAGATGGCCGGGCAGGCCGGGCGGCACGGACCTTTCATTGGAACTTCTGGCTTGGTATTCGGGATCGAAGGCACGCAGCCATTCGTCCACGCGCGCGGCGCGCGACACACCCCCGGCGCGCGACAACAAACGCCGCCACAGTTCGGCCTGCCAGTCGTCGCCCTCGCCGCCACGCTCCCATCCAAGGAGCTTGTCGCGCCGGTAACCCTGCATCCGTTCATACGCGCGCGCGAGTTCGAAGCTCAGTGCGTAACGACGCAGCGGGTCGCCATCGGCCGCGAGATAGTCGCGCAGCGGCGCCAGCGCCGCGCCGCCGAGCCTTTCGCCCAGCAGTGCATACACGTGCCAGCGCAACACCTCGATATCGAACGGAGAGCGCTGCGGCAGGTCGGGACGCGCTGCGCGCAGCAGTTCCCAGGCGAACTGCGCGGGCGGGGTGAATTCGACGTTCGCGATCGCCCCGAGCCTTTCCGCGAGGTGCACCTGCAGCCAGCGCCGCAGGCCCGCGTGCGGCACCAGCACCCGCGCCGGAACGAGCGGGTTGTCGCGTGGCGCGCGCAGCCGTTCGCCGAGCGCGTCGGCCAGCTTCGCGGCATCATTGGACGTGTGCAGGCGGAACATCCCCGGTCGGTCCTTGGCAGTGACCGCACAGTATGCAGGCAAAGCGTCTCAGCGCATGCGATCGCGAACGGACACGATGCACGCATGGCCGCATCCCGGCGGGTATCACGGAAGGCCGTTCGGGTGCCTGCGCCGCGGGCGTCGATGTTTTATTCGAGCACGGACGGCCGCATCAAATGATCGGGACCTTGCGGATGTTGTTCTTCGGGTCCAGCCAGAACGAATCCTTGACGAACCGGTTGAACAGGTCCGGCGGCAGCACCGACTCGCGCTTGGGCGCCGACACCTTCGCCTTCACGGTGTGCAAGCCGGGCAAGCCCAGCCGCGCGTCGAATTCGTCGGCGTTGTATTCGATATGTTCGAAGTCGTGTTCGAACCACGGCTCGCCGATGAACTTGTAGACTGCCTGCATCGCGGCCCTGGGATCGCTGGTCAGGCCCTCATAGCTCAGCAGCAGCAGACGGCCCGGCGCGTAATGTCCGTAGAACGCGTCCTTGGTGGCCTGGAACGAGAAGCCCACCATGCCGTTCACATCGATCAGCGCTTCGGCCCGCGAATACACGGTGCCGTTCGGATTGAAATGGAAGATCTTGTTGGCGTTCAACGGCTGCCTGCGCACCAGCCGTTCGACGCTGTCCAGCACCCACGGCATCTCGCGCACGCAGGCGATCACCTTGGAATTCGGGAACAGCGTCGCGACCATCGGCAGCTTGCTGCACCACACGCGGCCGGTGTCGAACACCACGTCCGTGCCGCGGAAGCCGCCGTAGAAATTCTGGAATACGCCGCGCAGGACTGCGCTGCGCTGCTCGTCGCTGATCACGACGGAGAAATCGTTCTTGCCGCTCATCTCGGCGACCAGCGTGCTGATCATGTCGCCCAGAGGGCTGGTCATGCCGGCATGGAAGCGTGGATTCTGCTTCAGGATCGCAGAGAGCAGCGTGCTGCCCGAACGCGGCAGCCCGGAGATGAAATGCAGTTTCTCGGGCGGCTTGCCCGGTGCTGCGGCTTGCGTCGACGTCTTGTTCGGCATGCGCGCTCTTCCCCGTGACGTGAACGGCAGGAGTGTACCGAAAAATCCCCTTTCCCTCCGGGGAGGCGCGAAGCGCCGCCCTTGCCTTTGCCGCAGGCCGAGCCGGTAGCACTCGCGAAGCGGCGGCCGAGCGTGCGGGTCCGCGTGTAGCCGCAACCCGACACGCTGGATCCTCGGGCCGTTTCACGCCACCAGATCGTCGAATTCGGGATGCGTGCGGAGGTAGGCCGCCGCGTATGAACAAGCCGGCACCACCTTCCAGCCTTCGCGGCGCGCGGTCTCCAGCGCAATGCGCGTCAGCTCCGCGGCGACGCCGCGTCCGCCGATCGCCGGCGGCACGCCGGTGTGGGTGATCGTCATCACGCCGTCGCGCAACCTGTAGTCGACGACGCCCCGATGGCCTTCCACTTCCACGCTGAAGCGATGCGCGCCGGCATCGTGAACTATATCCATGTGGTCTTCCGCTCCTTTCGGTGATTTGCCTGCCTAGCCGCGGTCACTTCGTTCGCGCACTTCCGCGAAAGCCCAGTCTCGAATGAGCTTTCCGTTTTCCCAGACCGTCTTCATCGCATCTTGCCAGCCCGCTCCCAGCATCGCTTCGTCGCCCGCAATGGCACCATCCGGCAACGCAACCGTCTTGAAGGTGCCGTACTCGCGATGCCGCGCCAGCGCCAGCCGGCCGCGCTTGGAAGCCTTCGCATGATCGGTCGCGGGATCCTTGAACACATCCGTCCACTTGCCGTCGATACGCGCCGCCGAACATTTCAGCGCGAATTTCTGGGTGTCGCGATCGAGCTTCTGCAGCAGCGCGCCGCCCATCCCGAACGCGATGTTGTCGGCGGAATAGCGCGCGTGCGTGATGCGCTCCAGGATCAGGCGGATCGAGTCGGGATTCACGCCGTCGCCCTGGATCACGCGCACGTGGTTCAACACGCGATAGCCCTTCGCGTTCACGGTGCTGCCGAACGCGGCGTTGAGCATGCTGAGCGTGCGATGCACCACGTCGGCAGGATCGCCGGAATCGGGCCGCACCACCAGCGTCGCGCCGCTCTTGATCACGCCTTCGCGCAACGCGCCGCCCCACATCGCCTCGATCGCGTGGAAAAGGTCGTAGCTGTCCGACACGCACGCGACCACCGCGCCGGGCTTGGCGAACTGGCGCAGCATGTTGCGGTAGGCGTCCAGCTCGCGGTCCTTGCCCCAGGCCGTAATCGTGCTGTGCTCCGCCGCGGGAATCGAAAAACCCGCCATCTCCTCGCCGTAGTATTCGCGTGCCGCCAGCACGCCGAGAATTGTGTCGGTGCCCTTGAAGTTGACGAGGTGCGCCATGCCGCCCAGCGCCGCCGATTCGGCACTGGACACGCCGCGCGAGCCGAAATCATGCAGTTTGAACGGAATCTGCGCGGCCGGATCATCGCTGGTCTTCTCGAGGTATTCGCGGATCGTCTGCTTGACGTGCCAGCTGATCGTCGCGACCGTGACCGGATACCACACCCGCATCAGCAGCGTCTCGACATACGACGGCACCCAGAAGCAATCGGGACAAGTGCTCTCGATGGTCATCAGCGCCTGGTGCGTCGGCACCACCGTCCCTTCCGGCACCGCGCGGATACGCAGTGGCAACCTTCCGCCATGCGCGTCGACGATATGCCGCCAGCCGGCTTCGTTGAACGGCTCACCATGCGCGGCGAAGAACGCCTTCGCCTCCTCGATCATCGCCGCCGTCACCGGCCGCGACAGGTATTCCTTCAGGATCGATTGCAGCCCAAAGAACAGGGTGCGCTCGTACACGCCGCCGCGGCTCTCCAGATAAAAGAACGTGGCATCCACACCCGGCGGATACTGCAGCCAGTGGCTGGCCTTGTAGCTGTCGGTGTTGAGGATGATGTTGGAAGTGGGGAGCATGCGAATCAGTACACGGCTTCGTGATCGCCCAGGTTGATGGGTACGATCTGGTGCTCCCGAATCACCATTTCCAACGTGATCCGGTATGAAAGATTGATCGACACCGAATGCAGGCCTCTCAACCGGCCGCCGAGTGCGTGCAGCCGGAGTGATGGATGGTGCGGATTGGCTTCGAGCAACAGGAGCGTCTTGCGATACTGCTCGCGCTGCTGCGGATGGCGCTTCAGGAACCGTGCCGCGCGACGGGTGTACTGGTCGGTGAAGACCAGCGTCCAGCTCACAGCTTCGCCAGCCGCTTCATGTGCGCGTCCACCGACTCCATCACGAAGCGGCCGGCTGCAATATCAGCCTGACTTTCGGCCAGCGCAGCCGTCAATTCACACTCGCGCAGGTACTGGTAATGCTCGATACCCATTACGACGAAGCGGTCCTTGCCGCGCACCGACACCATGGCTTCGGGCGCGTCCTGAAGCGCTTCCGCGATCGCGGAAACGCCTTGCGTTTTCAGGTTATTGGCGCTGATCGAGCCCATTGCCGGACACCTCATCCTCATCCAAGAACACGTACAATCGTATCCTAAATAGTACGGTTTTCAGCACCAATGGCCGTTACTTCGTCACCTATCGCTCGACTCGCATTTCGGCCTCGCCCCGCTTACTGCTGCCCCACTCTGGGGCAAATCAATTCAAGGGACGGATAGTACGTGCGGTAGCGCCGTGCGTCGCGCGTGAGCAGCGG
This sequence comes from Gammaproteobacteria bacterium, assembly GCA_021324095.1. GTDB lineage: Bacteria > Pseudomonadota > Gammaproteobacteria > Xanthomonadales > Rhodanobacteraceae > 66-474. The sequence continues at coordinate 13,140 of JAJPJT010000120.1, read as the reverse complement.
CAGGCGCGCGATCGCGGCATGCGCGCCGATGAAGAAATCCGACAGCGGAGAGCGACGCGCGCCCTTGGCATGGCGGTAGCGCAGAAAGGCCTTGCCGGCCAGGAAGGCCGCTTCCCAAGGCAGCGGCAGGCGCTCGAAATCGGCCGGCGGCAGCGCTTCATCGAGTTCCTCGATGCGCTCGAAGCCAACGGAGACTTCTGCATAGATTACCGGGTTGATGCACAAGGGCCCGCGTGCCGCGCAATCCTGCAGTTGTCGCGCGGACCAATCGAACCAGTTTGGATCTTCGGTCAGCACATCCAGCAGAACATTGGTATCGACCAGCACGGCGCTCATGCGGCGCCGCGCGTCAGTTTCATGATCTGCTCGGTACTCAGGCGGGAAGTGGCGCGTCCGCGCATGCGCTCGATCAGCGAGTGGCGGGCGCCCGCACCCGCTGCCACGACGTTGTCGGCCTCCCGCAGCACTGCGTCACGCACGAATGCTGACACCGGTACACCACGCAAATCGGCAGCGCGCTCGATGCGGACTTTGTCCTTGGGGTCCAGGCGCAGGTCGAGACGGGCTTCGGCACTCATCGGCTATCTCCTTGTACGGAATGGTACCGTACAGGGATACTCGTCGCAAATCTTGTGTACGTGTTGCGGATTTCCCGCCTCCGGCGATGTTGCCCGATGCGGCGCGTCTTGGCTGTCGCACGCACGGCAGCTTTCCAAAAACCCGGTGCGCTCCGGCGGCGACGTTCACTTACTCGCTTTGTATCCCGGCCCCCGCAGCACCTTCCCCGGCAACGCCGACGTCATCTTGCCGTTCGCGATCACGGGAACTCCGTTCACCAGCACCCACGACATGCCTTGTGCGAGTTGCTTGGGCTGCTCGAACGTCGCGGGCGCGCGCAACTGCGCCGGATCGAAAATGTCGATGTCGGCCCACATGCCGGCCTTGAGGACGCCGCGTTGGGTTAGGCCCATGCGCTGCGCGGGCAGCGCCGTCATCTTGCGGATCGCGTCCGGCAGGGTCAGCACGTGATCATCGCGGACGTACTTGGTGATGATCCGCGCGAACGCGGCGTAGGCGCGCGGATGCGGATGGCCCTGGCCCAGCGGACCGGTCGGTGCCTGGGCCGCCGCGTCGTCGCAGATCGACACCCACGGCTGCTCGAGCGCGAGGGTGACGTCCGGCTGGGACATCCCGAAGACGGCGACGTCGGTCGCGGCGTGATCCTTGATCAATATATCGAGCAGCGTGTCGATCGGTTTCTCGTGCCAGCTCCTGGCAATATCGTCGAGGCGCCGCCCTTCGAGATTCTTGAGGGCCGGATCCTGCACGGACGTGATTTCGACGGCGTGCGGACCGGGCACTTCCAGCCAGTCGTTGCTCCAGGCATCCGAAGGCGTCTTCATGTCTTTTTCGATCCGCGCCCGCGTTTGCGGATCCTGAAGCCGCTTCAGCAACGCGGCGGTGCCGCCTGCGTGCGCCCAGGGCGGGATGAACGAAGCGAGATCATTGCCCCAGGCGGTGTAGGCGTAGGTGTCGGCGCTGATGTCCAGCCCTTGCGCGCGCGCCGCTTCGATCTTCGCGATCACCTTCGGCATCGTGCCCCAGTTTCGGTGCCCCGCCACCTTGATATGGAAGATTTCCACCGGGATGTGCGCCGAGCGCGCGATGTCGAAGGCTTCGTCGAGGGCGGCCATTTCGGCATTGCCCTCGCTGCGCATGTGGGTGGCGTAAATGCCACCATAACCCGCCGCCGTTTTCGCCAGCGCGATCAGTTCCGGCGTCGTGCTGTAGGTCGCCGGCGGGTATTGCAACGCAGTCGATACGCCGAATGCGCCGGCACGCATCGCGCGCGCAACGATCGCCTGCATCTGCTTGAGTTCGTCCGGGGTCGGCTGGCGGTCGCCATAGCCGACCACCATTTCACGCGCCGTGGCGGCGCCGACGTAGGTGCCGAGATTCACGGCGATGCCGTGGCTTTGCAGGACCTTGAAATATTCACTCAGCGTTCGCCATTTCGATTCGGCGTGCGTGCCTTCTTCCTCGAGGATCCTGTCATTGAGCGGCGCAACCGACTCGCCCTCGCCGGTGATCAGCGTGGTGATCCCCTGGAAAATCTTCGACGGTGCGTGGCCGTCCACCAGCAGCGTGTGACCTGACTGGTCCAGCATGTCGATGAAACCCGGCGTGACGACCATGCCGTGCGCGTCGATGACCTCTTTTGCGTCGACGTCACCCAGCCTGCCGATCGCGGCGATGCGGCCGTCCTTGATCGCGATGTCCGCGGCATACCAGGGCGATCCGGTGCCGTCGATGACGTGTCCGTTGCGGATGACGATGTCGTACGACGGAACGGTCGCCGCGTGCACGCCAAATCCGGGCAGGCCGAGCGCGGCAATGAACAACAAGCGAGTTACGAGACGCATGGAAAGCTCCCTCGAAACTGCCGAAACCGATTCGTTCGCCGCGAGCATTTTGAAGCGGTCCGCGTCTGTCGCCCGCACCTACGCCTTCGCCGCCTCCGGCTTCAACGCGCGGATGCTGCGCAACTGGGGGCTGGAAAGGCACGACAGCGCGATCACCGTAAGCGCAAGCCCGGCGACGCCGAAGAGCGCGGTCAGGGAGATCACTTTCAGCAGCGCGCCCGCGGCAGCCGCGGACAACGGCGCGAGGCCCATGAACGTGAACATCAGGATGCTCATGGTGCGGCCCATCATCGCCTGCGATACTCGTTGCTGGATCCACGTGAAGATGGCGATCATCGCGATGCCGCCGAGCAGGCCGCTGCAGAACAGCAACGCGGCGCCGAAATGGGTCGTATGCACCAGGGTCAGCGCCGCGAGCACCAGGCCGTTCAGCCCGTCGATGCACAGCACCATCACGCCGAGATGCCCGCGCATCGTGCGCGCGGCGATGCCGGAAAGAAAACTGCCGGCGAACATGCCGACGCCCTGCGCGGTCATCAGGATGCCGAGCGACGCCGCGCCGAGGTCGAGGCGCGTGTCCGCCAGCACCGGCAGGCCCACCTGGATTGGCCCGCCGATGAAGACGCCGACGAAGCTCGCGTAAATCACGAACGCGCGCAGGGGGACGTCCGCCCATACGTAGCGGATGCCCGCCGCGATGCTGGCGAACACGCCATCACTTTTGTTTGGCGGATCGAAATCCCCGCGGATGCGGATCAGCGCCAGCGACACCAGCGAGAACACGAAGCTCGCCGCATCGATGCCGAAGGCGGTGCCGAGTCCGCCTGCATCCGGCAGCGACTGCTCAGAGAGTGCATGGTGCGCGCCCATCGCGATGACGAATCCGGCCAGCACCGGACCGCCGATCATGCTGAGCTGGCGCACGCCCATGAACAGCGCGTTCGCGCTGCGCAATTGTTCCGGTCCCACCAGTTGCGGCAGGATCGCGGAACTCGCGGGATACGCAAACGCCGTCGAAAGCCCGATGCCGAGCGCCAGCAGGTACACCATCCACATGTGGATCGCGCCAAGCAGCACCAGCACGGCGAGGATCACGATGCAGGCGGCGTTGGCCCCGCGTGCGCCGAGCAACACCACGCGCGGCGACATCCGGTCCACCACTGCGCCACCGATCAGCATGAAGATCGCGCGCGGGAACGCCATCACGGCCAGCACGATACCCAGCGCGGCGGGGTTGCCGGTGAGCTTCAACACGAGCCACGGCAGCGCCACCAGCGTGAACTGGTCGCCGAACGACGATACCGAACTGCCGCCGAACAGCAGGCTGAAGTTGCGGTTGGCGAACAGGGCGTTGCGTACAGGAACTGGCGCCGCGGGAGAAGCCGTGTTCATGTGAGTCCTCGTCGGAGCCGATCCGATTGTTTGCGTTGCAACGCCCGGAGATCGATGGATCGTCGCGGCTGACGAGCATAACGTGTCAGACACCGGGCCGGCGGCGGCCGCGGGTGCGCCGAAGCCGCCGGAGCTCAGGCCGGTTACCTGCTGGCCGGAGCGGCGATCGTGTTCGGCGGCCGTGTATTGCACATCCACGCAGTGGCTACCACGATTGTCAGGAGTCCAGCGTGCTTTGCATGGCGATTCGACGCGGCTGGCATCTCCCGTGTCCCGCGCATCCGGAGAAGAAAGTGACCTCATGTGGCGGTGGAACAGGAATGCGTGATCTCGGGCCTTCCATCCGTTGTATAGGCTTGCGATGGCCGGCGATCCCCACATGACGCATCGCATGCCCGCGCTCTTCGTTGGACACGGCAATCCGATGAACGCCGTGCAGGATTCGGTGTGGTCGCGCGCATGGTCCGCGCTGGGGCGGAAGTTGCCCAAGCCGGGCGTGGTGCTGTCGATTTCCGCGCACTGGTACCTCCCGGGCACCGCCGCCACCGCGATGGTCCGCCCACCCACGATCCACGATTTCGGCGGCTTCCCGCGCGAGCTGTTCGAGGTGCAATATCCCGCGCCCGGCAACCCCGCGCTCGTTCCCCGGCTGCGGGAGCTGCTGGCACCCGTGGCGGTTCGTGCCGATCTTGCATGGGGACTGGATCATGGCACGTGGTCGGTCCTGCGCCGCATCTTTCCCGATGCCGACGTGCCGGTGGTGCAACTGAGCATCGACGAGACACAGGCGCCCGCCTTTCACTACGCGCTCGGAAAGCGCCTCGCGCCGCTGCGCGACGAAGGCGTGCTGATCCTCGGCAGCGGCAACGTCGTGCACAACCTGCACACCTATGCCTGGGGTCGGCACCCGGTGCAGCCGTTCGACTGGGCCGCGCGTTTCGAAGCGCTGGTGCGCGAGCGGATCGTGCAGGGTCACCATCGCGCGCTCGTGGACTACGCGTCACTCGGGCCGGACGCGGAGCTATCGGTTCCCACGCCTGACCACTACCTGCCGTTGCTGTACGTGCTGGGCGCCAGCACGCAGGACGACATCGTCAGCTTTCCGACCGAAGGGATGGATGGCGGCTCGATATCGATGCTGTCGGTGTGCGTACAACCGTAACTGGGCCGCACATGCCGACACGCCATAGGTCAGCCGGCGAGAATCCGCACCGCCACGGGAGACTTGCTCAGCCGGTCCGCCAAGGCCGATGCAGACCGCCTCGCTTGCGCGCCGTCAACCTGCTACCAAATGCAAGCGCACGACGCGCGCACGTTCCTTGTATCCACGTTCCTTGTATCGCTGGGCTTCGAGGTCTTCGAGCACGATGTCCCACGCGTCCAGTCCCAGCCACGACGGCCTGAGGCTTTCCAGGACGTCCATTCCTTCTTGGTCACAATGGTGTTTCAGGCGCGCCAATTGGCTCAGCACGCGTTCGGTTTGCTTGGCATCGATACCCACATCCATCGCAACCTCCACCCTGCAGTCGCCAGTGATGTACACCAAAGTGAAGATGCAACAGTCGTGCCAAGCCAAGGAACCTCAAGTGATCGAGGGGCTCCCGACGAGTGCAGGTCCACCGGTCAAAGCTGGAAGGCATAGCTCAGCTTCAGGAAAAGCTCGCGGTCGGTCTCGGCGAGGCCGGCATCGCCGGTGCCGATGTAGCCGTTGCTGAAGCCGGCGAAGAGACTGGTGAACGGGTTGAGGACGTAACCGAATACCCATTGGGTCGCGAGGCTGCGGTTGCGGCTCGCGGTGCCGGCCGGGTACAGCGCGGTGTTCTGGCGGATGTCCTGGAGCTGGCCGATCGCGCGCACGAACATCTGCGGATTGAAATACCAGGATACACGCAGGTCGTAGAGATCATCGGTGTAGAGCCGGGAGCCTGCGATGTCGAGACGTTCGAAATCGCCTACGAAGGCGATTTCGAGATGCCGGCCGGGGGTGAGTGTCACCTGGGGCGCCAAGGAAAGCAGGCGGCCCTTGCGCACGCCGATGTAGTCCGCGCCGTCGCCGGTGGTCGCGTCGAGTTGGAAGCCGAGCCAGCGCAGCGGTTGCGCGATCGCGTCCAGCTCGACCTGGTCGAGTACGAAGTTCCTGCCGCCGAAGAATTGATTGTCGCGGCGCAGGAAAAGCTGGATGTTGCTTTGCCCATTGGCTTTCACGAACCCGTAGACTTCGGCCATCCGGTCGAGCATCGGTCCGTGGCCGGCGCCTTGCACCCAGTCGTAATGCGCGCCGAAGCCGCCGGTGTTCCACCAGGACGAATTCGAGTACCAGTCGTATTCGAATTCCGGCTCGACCTCGGTGTAGCCGACTTTCGGAAGGTAACCCATGTCGGAGCGGAAATCCGGACTCACGCGCGCCACCGACAGGCTCGCGTTGTAGTTGTTGCGGGTGCGCTCGAATGAGAACCCCAGGCCGCTGCCGGTGAGGGTGCCCGGCGCGATGCCGAACGCGTTGGCGACCTGGACGGGATAGGTCGTGGTTGAACGCGCGGCCTGCAGCACAATGGCGTCGCTGGGATCGAGCTGCCAGCTTCCGTCCACCGCGAGCAGTCCGTTCTGGTAACCGCCGCCCTGGCGGTCGGTGGCAAGAAAGCCGAGCGACGAATTACCGGGAAAGTCGTAGCGGTAGCGTGCGAGCCCGTCGCGGGTTGCGAAGTCGAACGATTGCAGGGAAGAGCTTTGCTGGCCCGGCAGCAGGATGTTGGTGATTGTGTCGTCGGCGACGAGCGCACCCAGCGCGTTGTTGCCGACCTGGCCGTCCACCTTGGTGGCCCAGTGCGGGTCGGCGATCTGGCGGGTATCCACGAACACCTCGCCCTTGCCGTAGTCGGTACCGAGATCGAATCCCGGCGTATTGAAGACCTGCGTGCCGCGGCGGAAGAACGGCCGGTTTTCGGGATAGAAGATTGCGAAGCGCCGGTTCACGGTGGGCTGCAGGATGTCCGGCGCGACCTGCGAGAAGTTCGGATCGAGCGTCGCCGCCAGTTCGAGGTCGGGCCGGATCGCCCAGCGCGCGTCGATCCCGCCATGCGCCGCCGGATTGCCCGACTGGAACGGCGCATCCGGGCTGGCGCGCCGGCCGGTCTGCGAAAGCGTCAGCGACGGGATCACCTCGAAATTGCGATCGGAAGCAGGAATGGGCGTGGCCGTGCGCACCGGTTCGGCCGCGCACATCGTGCAGTTGCTGTCGTAATTGAGCTTGACCTGCGTGATCTGGTGACGGACCGCGCGCGACCAGTTGCGAAAGACCAGGATGCGCCAGGTCTGCGGAAGCGGGCTGTGAGGGACCTTCAGCGAACCGAAGGGAATTTCCATCACGACGTCGTAGCCGTGGAGCGTGGGGTGCGCGCTGCAATACCAGATAGCGTCCCAGGAATCGTATTCGTTGTTCTGCTGGCGGAGCGCGTCGTTCTCTGTACCGCCCGCGCTGCAGAAAAATTCGTAGGCGAACTGCGTGTCGTCGAACGGGTTGAAAAGTATGCCGACGAAGTCCTCGTTGTTGTCGATGCCGTCGTGCTGCCGGTATTTGACGCGCATCTCGGCGGGATGCGGATCGTCGGCGACGAAACGCAGCCACAGCGCCGCTTGCGTGTAACCGACGAAGGCTTCGGTCTTGACCGGCGCGGGAACGTTGTGGCCCGGCTGGATTTCGTTGTTGACTGCGAAGCGCGCGGCGTGTTTCCAAGCAGCCGCCGTCGGCTTGCCGTTCGCTCCGAGCCACGGCGTCAGCAGCGGAATCGTGACCGGCGCCGGCGCGATGGCCGCGATGGCCGATGCGCTCGCTGCAAGCAGCAAACCCAGGGCGCAAACAACCTTCGAGGTCAATCCTCGCATGAATCACTCCTCGGGATAGCGCTTCAGGTTCCGGCGGATCAGCGGTGCGCCGCGCGCAGGTTGATGTCGCCGCTCAGCGTGGCGATGGTGACCTGGGCATTGCCCGCGCCGCTGGTGAATTGCCATTCCTTGCCGGGGCCGTACTCGCTCTTGCGGTGTGGCGTCGGACCGAAATTCGTCGTGATGTCGCCGCTGAAACTCGACACGTCGAAGCTCGCCGCCGGAACCTGCGACAGATCGAGGGTGATGTCGCCACTGGTCGAGTGGAAGTCGTAGTTGCCGCTCGCGCCGAGTGCACCGGAAAATTCGATGTTGCCCGACGTCGTGCCGAACTTCGCGCCGGTGACGGGGCTCGCGGCGTGCAGGCGGATGTCGCCGCTCACGCTGTTTGCATCGAGGTCTCCGCCCACGCCGTCGATCTGCACCTGGCCATTAATGCTGTGGGCGCTGACCTGCGCGCCGGGCGCCGAACCATGGATGACGATGTCGCCGCTCACGGTCTCCGCGCGAAGGTTCGCCGATTTCGACTGCAGCTTGACGTCGCCGCTGACACTCTGCAGGCGGACCGGGCCGCTGAGCCCTGCGGCGGAGATATCCGCGCTGACCGTGTTGACCTGCAGGTGGCTCGCCGCCGGCAACTGCACGGTCAGGTGACTGCCTTCGACACGGCCGAAGGAAGTGTGCGGATAGACGACCTGGATCTCGATGCCTTCCGCAGTCTTGTCGACCGCGAGCCGCGTGACGCCCTCACCGAGCGTGCCGCCGACGTGGACCTCGTTGCGATTCCACGTGGTGATGTCGACGCTGCCCGCGACGTTGGAAATGCTGACGTTGCCGTTCGGGTTCGCGGCGACGGTCTTGTCGATCGGCGTGCCGGCAAACGCGGGCAGTGCAACGATTGCCAGCAGCGAAAGGGCGAGTGGATAGAGTTGGCGTTTCATGTTGCGACTCCGGTGGTGGATTGGAGCTGGACGCGTTGGGCGGCGTCGAGCAGGGCAGCCTCGCTGCGGTACATCTGGTAGAGCAGTTGCTGCAGGCCGGGATTGCCGGGGTCCTGCCGCAGCGCCTGCTGGATGTCGTCGAGCGAGTTCTCGATGATCGCGAGATTCCTGAGCAGCACCGCCTGGATCTTGGGATCGAGCCGCGTGCTCTCGCGCACGCTGGCGGCGATCGCGACCGCACGTTCGGTCTGCGGCATCACGACTGCGGCAGGTTCCTGCGGAGCGCGCGTGGCGAGGCGGGGACCGGGCGTCGGGTGTCCCCAAAGGATGGTCGCCACGATGGCGCCGGCGCTGATCAGCGCGACCGCCGCCGCGAGGGACGCAAGGCGCATGAACCGCCTGCGCGGCGCGATGCGCGCGGCGATGCCTGGCCAGAGGTCGCGCGTCGGCTGGATCTCGCGCGGCAGCGCGGCGCACGCGTTCAGCAGCTTTTCGTCGAGCATTTCTTCTGAGTCTTCGTTCGTCATGACAACCTCGCCCGCAACAGTCGGCGGGCGCGATGCAGGTGGGCCTTGGTGGTGCCGACGGCGAGTCCCGTCAGCGCCGCAATTTCCTCGTGCTTGTAGCCTTCGATCGCGTAAAGTACGAACACTTCGCGCGCGCCGCTCGGCAGTTCGGCGATCGCGCGATCGAGATCGAGCGCCGCGCCCGGCGGCGGATCCGGCGCAACGACGTTGTCGAGCGCGTCATCGTCGCCGTCCCGAAACCAGGCGGACTGGCGCAGCGCACCGCGATGCCGGGCGAGCACGGCGTTGATCGCAATCCGGTACAGCCAGGAACCGAAGGCGCTTTCGCCACGAAATCCGGGCAGTGCCTTCCACGCCTGCACGAAGGCTTCCTGGGCGCAGTCCTCGGCAAGCGCCCGCGAGCCGGCGAGCCGCAGGCACACCGCGTGGATACGTCCAACGTGCCGGCGGTACAGCGCCTCGAAGGCTTTGGTGTCGCCTTCGGCCGCCTGCGCGACGAGCCCCGCATCGGCTACGCCCGCTTCATCGCTTTCCATGTCGCCGATCGGGACGGCCAGCGCAAGATCATTCATGCCCGTATGATGCGTCAGGACGGCGAAAGGTTTAGCCGGATGGCGCAGCCGGCATCAATGACTTGTCGGCTCATGCCTTCAGCGCGTTTTTGCTTGCTGGAGCGGGCCCGTAGACCGGGCGCGCAGCGCTCGGTGAGGAGCCGACGCATCAACCCGATCTTGCGCTGTCGCGGCCGCTGACGCTTCTGCCTCCGGACGTCCAGCGGTAGCCGATCTAACCCTAGGCGCTGGAAGCAGCCAGCAATTCCGGCGAACGCTTCGGCGGCATGAGAGCGACCAGCGGCACGCCGACGAGAAGCAGGATCGCGGCCATGCCAAACAACTCGGGGCGGCCGGCCACGTCAGTCCAGGATTGAACGAGCATGGTGCCCGCGTGCGCGAAGCTGGACCACGCCGCGAACGCGATCAGGCTACGGTGCTCGAACGGATGCCGCGCCGCGATCAGAAGAAAAACTCCGAGGGTGACGTAAAGGCTGAGGAACATCGGCACGATGTCGTTGGAGTGCGTCCAGAACCACAAAGACATCGCCAGCGGATAGATGCCGGCCAGGAAAAACAGCCCGCTCACGACCATCACGCATTTCAGCGCCCGCTCTCGAGACATGGTGCCCTCCTGCGCAAATGCCAAAGTGGTACATGGCAGCTTTTCCAAAGCCGCACCGCCACGTTCGGCGCCCTCAACTACCCAGATGAGCCCACGCGCTGACTCTATCGAGTCGGCGAGAAATGGGGCCAACTGCGGCAAGGAATGTCGGCATCGGAAAGCGGCTACGCAGCGCGCTGCCTGCTGCTGGTTCAAACTAGCCCCGTCTTCGAGAATGCCACGTGCGGCCAAACTTTGCTTTCTTGAAATCATAGTCTGGCCAAAACGGCCAGACTATGGTTTCCCGCACAATAACAACCACGGACTTGGGGAAAATGGGCCCACCAGGACTCGAACCTGGAACCAAGGGATTCGCGTGATCCGGGGATTTCTGCCCGGCGCGGACTATCTCTTCACCCGCAGCTTTTCGCTGGTGGGGCGCGGGACGCTCATGCCTGTCATCAAGGGCACTCCAGCCCTCAGGTAGTCTCTGCACCTTCCGACGGTGTACCGCCGGCTCGGCTCAGGGTTGCCACCGGCCGAGCCGCTGAGGTTTCCCTGAATTCGTCCCGATCCCGTCCGCGGCTTTCGCCGCGGCGGCACCTTTCGATGAGTCCCCTGCTCTAACCGATTGAGCTATAGGCCCATGCAAATCGCTCACGCATAGTAAATGCACCGCGTCACGCGCGCCAGAGATAAAGGCTTATGATAAATTTCATACGTGCAATGCGTGATTTGCAAAGGGAAATTGAAAGGGCGCCAGACGAAGTATTGTTCGCGGCGCTGCAAAAACGCGGATACCAATCACCATCATCAAAGCTACGTGGCACAGCAGAGGCGTGCCCTGTTTCGAAAGATCGAATTGATGAAGGTATTTGGCGGCAGGTGCGAGCAGTGTGGCTACGATCGCAATTACGCGGCGCTTGCGTGGCACCATGTCGATCCGAAGCTCAAGAGCTTTGAACTCGATGCGCGATCGCTCTCGAATCGCAGTAGGGAAGCCGTGATGGCGGAAGCCAGAAAGTGTCGGTTGCTATGCGCCAACTGTCACGCGGAAGTTCATTTTCCGCATTTCGATAGGTTTCGGTGCCAAAGGCCAGCCGCGACTAGCAGATAATTCGCCCACTCAGCTTGCGGCGCCGGCTGATGCCTGCTGCGTCACTGCAGCGCGCAACGCGCCCCGCAGCGTACGCTTTTCGGCTTCTTCGAGTTTGCGGCCGAGCAGTTCGCTGGCACGCAGCAACAATTCACGGTCGAGCTCGTGCGGCAGCGGCGTGCGTTCGGGCAGCGCGAGGATCAGTTCGCGCTGGGTGGCGTCGAGCGTCGCGGCGTATTCGTTGGCGAGTTCCTGCATCCGCGCGAGGTTGTGCGCGACGTCCGCATCCACGGCCGCGACCTCGGCTTCGACGATGGATGCACCGGCGTATTCGCGACGGAACAGGAATTGTCCCAGCGCGGCGGCATCGAGCTGGCGACGTGTGTCGGCCTCGCGTTGCAGCGCAGCCGACTGGTTGCCGGACGGATCCTTCGGTTCGACGCCCAGCAGGTGCACGCGGATGCCGTGTTCCTGCGCCTGCTGCACACCCACACGCAGGTCCTCGTCGCCAGCCAGCAGCAGCGCGTCGGAGATCGCGCGGTTGCGGGAGAGATTGGTGAGGTCGGAGAAGATCAGGCCGTCCACGCCCTTCTGTTCGCCGGATTGATTGACGAAGCCGAGCCGCAGCTTGACGTTGTCGAGGTACGCCATCGCGAGGTGCGCGGCGGTTGGGCCGGAGTTGGTGCCGTCGTACCAGTAGATCCGCAACAGCGGACAACCACCGATGGTTTCCGCGACCTGGGCGAGATATTGCGCGAACTCGGCGTTGGCGAGACGCAGCTCGCCGCGTCGCAGGGGCGTGCCGAACAGCAGTTCGCTGGCGGATGCGTAGAAATAACCGGCGTCAACGAAAACGGCGATGCGGTTCATAAAGGAAGCCCGTCATTCCGGCGACGCGGAGCGCTTTGAGGAGCGAGGAAAACCGGAATCCATTTTTCGTGTTTGCAATGTGAAAATCAAAATGGATTCCGGGTTCCATCGCCGATAAAGCTGGCGATGGCCCCGGAATGACGACAAGGGCTTTACGCTTCCCGAGCCCCGAGTCCCGACGCTTATTCGAAATCCAGGAACGACCGCAACTGTTCGCTGCGCGACGGATGCCGCAGCTTGCGCAGCGCCTTGGCCTCTATCTGGCGGATGCGCTCGCGGGTGACGTCGAACTGCTTGCCGACTTCTTCCAAGGTGTGGTCGGTGTTCATGTCGATGCCGAAGCGCATGCGCAGCACCTTGGCTTCGCGCGGGGTCAGGCCCGCCAGCACATCGCGCACCGTTTCGGTGAGACCGGTGTCGGTCGCCGACTCGACCGGCGAACCCGCGTTCTGGTCCTCGATGAAATCGCCGAGGTGCGAATCCTCGTCATCGCCGATCGGGGTTTCCATCGAGATCGGTTCCTTGGCGATCTTCAGCACCTTGCGGATCTTGTCCTCCGGCATTTCCATCGCGACGGCCAGCTCTTCCGGCGTGGGTTCGCGGCCGTACAACTGCAGCATCTGGCGCGAAATGCGGTTCAACTTGTTGATCGTCTCGATCATGTGCACCGGGATGCGGATGGTGCGTGCCTGGTCGGCGATCGAACGGGTGATCGCCTGGCGGATCCACCACGTCGCATAGGTCGAGAACTTGTAGCCGCGGCGGTATTCGAACTTGTCGACCGCCTTCATCAAGCCGATGTTGCCTTCCTGGATCAGGTCGAGGAACTGCAGGCCGCGGTTGGTGTATTTCTT
>JAJPJT010000007.1 GCA_021324095.1 Gammaproteobacteria bacterium | reverse complement strand
CGACCACGCGCGCGGATTTCTTGTACGGCTTGTTCCAGGCGTTGCCCAGTTCGTTCATTGCGAACAGCACGCGGCGGTGCACCGGCTTCAAGCCATCACGGACGTCCGGCAACGCGCGGCCCACGATCACGCTCATCGCGTAATCGAGGTAACTCTGGCGCATCTCGTCTTCGATGTTGACGCGAATTACTTCACTGGCCGGTTCCGCCATCCGTCGATGTCCCGTAGTTAGTGAATGAAAAATGCGCGGGTCCCGTGGAACCCTTGCATAACCTGCTGCGCTCGGCAGCTCGCGTACCGGCGGTGCTCGCAATGCTCACGTACTGACGTGTACGCTTCGCTTGCTGCGCTCCGGCGACCCGCAATCTGCCTTCGCTCGCGACGGTTCTACAAGGATTCCAGCACGCCGCCCGCGCCTGGTATTCAATCGGGAAATTGTACCACAGGCGAGCTTCAAAAAGCTCGAAAATTCCCAATCAGGACGAGCACTTACGGCGTGTGTCCGGGCTTTTCACCGGGTTTTGCAGCCGCATCCTTCCGCGCCCCCGAAAACACCCATTGGCGGGCACCAAGGAAGTTCACCGCCGACCCCGGCAGCGAGCCCGCCGCCACGCCGATCGCGGGCCACGCCTGCACGAAAGACGAGAAATACACGACCAACGCGTACGTCAAATAGTTGAGTGCAAATCCTGCCGACATCGCGACCATGTAGCGCGACCACTCGCCGAACAGCGTGTAGTCGCCGCGCTGATGGAACGTGAAATGCCGGTTGAACAGCCACGTCGCGGTCGCGGCGCACACGAACGAAAACAGCCGGCCGAGATACGGATCGACGCTCAACTTGCTGACCAGCAGTTGCACGATGCCGGCATCGACGATGAACCCGATGAAGCCGCCGACACCGAACCATGCGAGCTGCTTCGGCAGGTGCCACATTTCAGTGCGCGCCGGGGCCGAAAACAGCGCGCAACGCGGCCCCATCCGGTTGCGTGATCACACCGCGCTCGGTCACCAACACGTCGATGAGCTCGTGCGGCGTCACGTCGAACACCGGATTCCACGCCTGCACGCCTTCGGCGACCGTGCGCCGGCCCGCATACCCCAGCAATTCCGTCGGATCGCGCAGTTCGATGTCTATGGCTTCGCCCGACGGGGTCGCCAGGTCGACCGTGGTGGAAGGTGCCACCACCATGAACTTCACGCCATGGTGCCGTGCCGCGATCGCGAGCTGATACGTGCCGATCTTGTTTGCGGTGTCGCCGTTCGCGGCGATGCGGTCGGCGCCCACGATCACCCATTGCACCTTGCCGGAACTCATCAGGTGCGACGCCGCCGAATCTGCAATCAAGGTGACCGGGATTTTGTCGCGCTGCAGTTCCCACACCGTCAGGCGCGCACCCTGCAACCATGGCCGGGTTTCATCGGCATACACGCGGGCGATGCCGCCCGACGCGAACCCCGCCCGGATGACTCCCAATGCCGTGCCGAAACCGGACGTCGCAAGCGACCCCGTGTTGCAATGGGTCAGCACGCCGCTGTCCGGTTGGATCAATGCCGCGCCCAGTGCGCCCATCGCGCGGTTGGCGGCAAGATCTTCGTCCTGGATGGCTTGCGCCTCGCGCGTCAACGTTGCGGCATCGGCGCCGGCGTGGATGCATGCGCGCATGCGATCAAGTGCCCACATCAGGTTCACTGCGGTCGGCCGTGCTGCACGCAATGTCGCCATTGCACGCTCGAGATCGTCATCGCGTTGCGCCGCCAGCACCACGCCCCATGCCGCCGCGATCCCGATCGCGGGCGCGCCACGCACCACCAGATCATGGATCGCCTTTGCCACTTCCCCGGCCTCACGGCAATCGATCCATGCTTCTTCGAGTGGCAGCCTGCGTTGATCCAGCAGGTGCAGGCGATCGCCCTGCCATTGCACCGCACGCAAGCTGTCGTGCGTCGTGCCGCTCGCCTGAGGTTCCGTCATCGTCCGAGGCTTCGCGTGCTCCATACAACGGCGAAGCGTAGCACGCGCCTCAATCCTCTTGCGGGATCAGTACCCAGAGGAGGATGTAAACAAGCAACCCCGGGAAGGCCGCCGAAAAGATGGACAGCAGCACGTAAACGATCCGCGACAGCCTGGGGTCGAGCCCGAAGTACTCGGCCAGCCCGCCGATCACGCCGGCGATGACGCGATCACGGCGGGAGCGACGCAGGGGTGGATGAGCGCTCATGTCATCTGCCCTCAAAGTCTGGGTCACACCGTTCGCGTTGAGCGTAGCTCGCGCAGCAAGCGAAGTCGAAACGCCGCTCACCCTTCGACTCCGGCGCTTTGGCGCCTACGCTCAGAGCCCCGGACTCGATCCGGGGGCGAATGGCCCACTTACGTCGTGCGTTTTGCCAGCCACTCGTGGATCGCCGGCGGCACCTCGCGTTGCGCGCGGCCGGAGACGTAGATGCCGATGTGGCCGCCCTTGAAGGCGATCTGAGTGTAGTCCTTGGTGCCGATGTGCTCGCCCAGCGGACGCGAGGCCGACGGCGGAACGAGGTGATCCTGCTCGGCGAAGATGTTCAGCACGGGAATCGTGATGTTCTTCAGGCTGACGGGCTTGCCGCCGATTTCGAGGCCGCCCCTCACCAGCTTGTTGCCCTGGTAGAAATCCTTGATGAACTGGCGGAACGCTTCGCCGGCCTGGTCCGGCGAATCGAAGATCCACTTTTCCATCCGCAGGAAATTCTCGAGCTCGACCTTGTCGTCGAGAATGTCCAGCATCGCGACGTACTTCTGCTGATTGAGCCGCACCGGCTTCAGCGTGAGGTAGCACCAGTTCATCAGGTCGGCCGGCACGTTGCCCAGCGTGTCCACGAACAGATCAACGTCCATGTCGCGCGTCCAGTGCGACAGCATGTTGTCCCTGGTGTGGAAATCGACCGGCGTCACCATCGTGATCAGGTTCTGCAGCCTGTCCTGGTGCAGTGAGGCGAAGCACAGCGAAAATGCGCCGCCCTGGCAGATGCCGAGCAGGTTGATTTTCCTGACACCGGCGTGCTTGGCCACCGCGTCGACGCAGCGGCGGATGTAACCGTTGATGTAATCATCGAGCGTCAGCCAGCGGTCGGCGCCGTCCGGATAACCCCAGTCGATGATGTAGACGTCTTCACCAAGCGCAAGCAAGTTCCTGACCAGCGAACGGTCGTCCTGCAGGTCCACCATGTACGGGCGGTTCACCAGCGCATAACAGATCAGGATCGGCGCCTTGGCGGTGGGCTTGTTCTTGCCCTTGTACCGGTACACGACGACCTTGTCCTCGCGGTAGATCGCTTCCTTGTCGGTCGCGCCGTAATCGACGTCCTCGACGTCGCGCAGCACGCGCATGCTGGCGGCGATCTTCTGCTGCGCGCGCAAAGCTTCATCATAGGCGCGCTTAGGATCGATGCGGATGGGCTCCATCGCGATCACTCCTTGCCGGTAGGCTTGCGGGATGTGCGTGGCGCAGATTTCTTGGCAGCACGTGTGGTGGCTTTCGCGGCGGGTTGGCTTCCCGCCTTCAGGCGCTCGACTTCGGCGCGCAACGCCGCGACTTCGGCAATCAGGGCCGGAAGCGCCTCGGCCTGGTTCTTCGCATCACGGTGCAAGTTGTGCAGGCGCTTGCCCATGCTGTCGATCTCGGTGCGCGTGGGCATCCCGAGATCGGTCGCGACGCGTTCGACCTCGCGCTGCACGTTCTGGCGCACGCGCATCTGCGCATTGACGAGCGCGCCATAGACTTCGCGAAATTCATCGGACAGCGCCACTTCGGCATAGGCGTCTTCTGCAGCGTCGACCCAGAGGTCGTACAGGCCGCGCACGGAGTCGATCTGGCGTCCGGGCTCGGTGCGCTCCGCCAGCTTGTCTTCGAAGACTTCGAACGCGCGCCGGCTCGCGCGCGCGATCAATGCGTTGTAGCGATTGGTTTCGTGCTGGTAATCCAGCCAGGCCTGGGCCATGCGCTGGTAGTGCTCCTGGTGCTCGCGCGCGTAACCGAACGCGGGCAAGTCCAGCAATGCGCGCGCTTCGCGCATCGCCGGCTGCACCGTCTCCATCATCTGCTCGAACCCTTTGGCGCCCTTGCCTGCGAGTTCGCGCAATGCACGTGCGAGCGGGTTGTCGAACAGCGCCGCGTCGGCGCCCGGGAAATTGAACGAGTCCCGCACCGCGTCGGACCAAGCCTGCGGGTCCACCTTGCCGGCGCCGCCCTTCTCGGCCAGCGACTGCAGCAATGCAAAGTAGCTGCGTGCGCCGGCCAGCAGGCGCTCGACGATTTCGCTCTGGCTGTCCTGCGCCTTGGCGGCGTCGAACATCCGCGACCATTGTTCCAGCCCTTCGTGCCACGGCGTCTTGTCGGTCACGGCTTCGGCGGGAGTGCCGCCGAATGCCTTGCGCGTGGCATCGCTCCACGCATTCCAATACTGCTGCGAAAGCGCCTGCCAGTCGTCCTGAGCGCGCGTCGTCCGCGCCGAATCATCGGGGCCCTTGGCCATCACGTTCGTCTCCGGAATTCTTGATTGAAATGGTAGTGGCCCCGATGCTGCGCCGCAACAAACGTGGGAGTCCCGGCGCCCCGTTGCCTGCCCATGACGACTGGCACTGTCGGCGTCTTGTGGCGAGGCGGACGCTCGCCGGATCGTGAATTCGCTGATGTCATCGCAACCCGGAGACGATGATGAAAAACGCAGCAGGTTTGACTCGCGCGGTACTCGTGGTGCTGGGTCTCGTAATCACCGCGACGCTCGCCGCGTGCGGCAAGCACGAAGCCCCGCAGACCCAGACAAATGCGACCACATCACCGGCAGCAACCACGCCGCCGCCCTCCGCCACCAGTGCGGCACGATCGAGCGGCGCGGAACCTGCTCCGGCGGGCACGTCCGCCGCCGGTGCCCCGGCAGCGGCCACGAGCAATACGCTTCTGCTGCTTCGCCACCCGAGCATGTCGAAGACGCAAATCGTGTTCGAATACGGCGGTGAGCTGTGGGAAGTCCCGCGCAGCGGCGGACAGGCGCACGTCCTCGCCAGCGGCATGGACCTCGAGACCACACCGATCTTCTCTCCCGACGGCTCGATGGTTGCCTTCAGCGGCACCTACGACCACAACACCGACGTATACGTGGTCTCCGCGTCGGGCGGACAGCCCAAGCGCCTGACCTGGCATCCCGATCCGGACATCGCGGTCGGCTGGACCCCGGACGGCAAGGACGTGCTGTTCCGCTCGCACCGCTATTCCTATTCCGATCCGGACCAGCTTTATACCGTTCCGGCCGCGGGCGGTTTTCCGCAGGAATTGCCGCTGTCGATGGCGGAATCGGGCAGCTATTCGCCCGACGGCAGCCAGATCGCCTTCGTGCCGAATTTCCAGTGGGAGCCATTCTGGAAGGGCTACAAGGGCGGCCAGCACACGCAGATCTGGATCGCGCGGCTCTCCGACTCGCACACCGCGCGCATCCCCGATCTCGATTCCAACGAAAACGACCCGATGTGGGTCGGCAACACGATTTATTTCCTGTCCGACCGTGACGGCCCGATCACCCTGTTCGGCTACGACGTCGCGACCAGCAAGGTCAGCAAGCTGATCGACAACACCGGCTTCGACATCACCTCGGCGTCGGCCGGCCCGGGCGGCATCGTGTACTCGCAGTTCGGCCAACTGCACATCTACGACTTCGCCACCCACCGGATCCAGCCGGTGCCGGTCACCCTCGATGGTGACCTGCCGCAGCGACGGCCGTATTTCCAGGACGTCGCCAAGGACCTGATGAACCCCGGCATCTCGCCGAACGGCGTGCGTGCGGTGTTCCAGGCGCACGGCGACATCCTCACGGTCCCGACCAAGCACGGCAGCGTCGAGAACATCACCAGCAGCCCCGGCGCGATGGATCGCGAACCCTCGTGGTCGCCGGACGGCAAATCCATCGCGTACTTTTCCGACCGCGACGGCGAGTACGACCTGTACATCCGTCCGCAGGAAGGCGGCCCGGCGCGCAAGATCACGCTCGGCCAGAACGACGCCTTCTACTACAACGCCGTCTGGTCGCCCGATGGCAAGCAGATCGTGTTCAACGACCAGAAGAACAACCTGTGGCTGGTAAACCTCGCGGCAGGTCAACCCAAGCCGGTGCTGATCACCAGCAACGGCTTCATCAACGGATTCGGAAACGCCAGCTTCGAAGCAGCCTGGTCGCCCGACAGCAAGTGGATCGCGTTCGTGAAGACCTTGTCCAATTACATGAACGCGGTGTTCATCTACTCGCTCGCGGACGGCAAGACGACCCAGGTCACCGACGGCTCCAGCGATTGCGAATACCCGCAGTTCGACGCGAACGGCAAGTATTTGTACTTCGCCGCCAGCACGGATTCCGGACCTTCCAGCGGAACCGACCTCGCCACCCTGGCGCACCCCGTCACGTACCACATCTATGCGCTCACGCTGCAGGCGGACACCGCATCGCCGCTGGCACCGCAAGCCGGTTTTGACGAACCGGTCTCGTCGAGCTCGAGCGCTTCCCCCGCGAACGCAGGCAAGAACAAGAAAAAGCCCGCCCCGGCACCCAATGTCAAGATCGATTTCGCAGGCATCGCCTCACGCGTGGTTCCGTTGCCCATCGAACCGGCCAATTACCTCGGCATGACGGCCGGCAAAAGCGGCGTGCTGTATCTGGAGAAAGGTCCGCTGGTGATGCTGCCCGAGAACACCGGAAAGCAGGGCCCGACCTTCAGCATCCAGCGCTTCACGCTGGACGACAAGAAGACCGGGGAAGTGGAGGACGGCGTCACCCAGTTCGTGCTCGCGGCGGACGGCACGCGGATGCTGTACGAGAAAGGCGAGGACGAGTGGTTCATCTCCGACGCCGCACCCAAGGCCAAACCGGAGAAGCTCGATACCAAGGACATCCGGGTATTTGTGGTGCCGCACGAGCAGTGGGTCGAGATGTACCACGACGCGTGGCGGATCGAGCGGGCGTTCTTCTACAACCCGACCTTCGACGGGCTCGACATCGACGCGGCCGAAAAGGAGTTCGCGCATTACCTGCCGGGCATCGCCAGCCGTGACGACCTGAGTTTCCTGTTCCGCGAAATGCTGAGCTACCTCGCGGTCGGCCACATGTTCATCAATGGCGGCTATGTCCCGAAGATGGAGGAAATCAAGGTCGGCCTGCTCGGCGCGGATTACAGCGTCGAGAACGGCCACTATCGCATCACCCGCATTTTCACCGCAGGCAAGTGGAACCCGACGCTGTATGGCCCGCTCGCGCAGCCCGGGCTCAAGGTAAAGGTCGGGGATTACCTGCTCGCGGTGAATGGTCAGCCGATCACTGCGGACAAGAGCATCTACAGTTATTTCGAGGATCTGGCCGAGAAGACCGTGCAACTCACCGTGGGGCCGAATCCCGGGATGCAGGGCTCGCACGTCATCACGGTGAACACCATTCCGGACGAGGCGCGGCTACGCAAGACGGCGTGGGTCGACCACAACATGGAAGTCGTGAACAAGCTCTCGGACGGCAAGCTCGCCTACATCTATCTGCCGGATACGAGCTGGGGCGGCTTCGACAACTTCAACCGCTACTTCTTCTCGCAGGTGGACAAGCAGGGCGCGATCATCGACGAGCGCTACAACCACGGCGGCGACTTGTCCGATTACATCATCCAGTACCTGACCCGCAAGCCGAAGGGCCTGCTCGTCGTGCGTTGGGGCCAGCACACCACGGCGCCGGCGCCGGCCGAGGTCATTCCCGGACCCAAGGTGATGGTGATCAACCAGTTCGCGGGCTCGGGCGGCGACGCGCTGCCGTGGTATTTCCGCATGGCCAAGGCGGGCACGCTGGTGGGCGTGCGCACCTGGGGCGGACTGGTCGGCATCGGCGGCTACCCGCCCTTGATGGACGGCGGCGGCGTGACCGCGCCGCGCATCGCAGTCGAGGGTCTGGACGGCACCTTCCCGGTGGAGAACCACGGTGTCGCACCGGACGTCGAGGTGTGGCAGGACCCGCAACAGGTGCGGGACGGCAAGGACCCGCAGCTCGATCGCGCGGTGGAGATCGCGATGAAGCAGCTCAAGGCGAATCCGCCGCCGACGTACCAGCGTCCGCCCTGGCGCAACTATCACCCGAAGCTGCCGCCGCTGCCGGCAAGCGCAGGTTCCGCAGGCGCCGCGCAATGAACACGCGAGCGGAGATCAGCGCGCGTAGGCTGGGCTTCCTCCTGCATTGCCGGAGGAAGCCCAGCATCGCGTTGCCAGCGCGCGTAGGCTGGGCTGACTCCTGCTTTACCGGAGGAAGCCCAGCACCGCGTTGCCAGGATTGCTGGGGGTTCGCATGAAACCGCTCACCCCAGCCTTGTATTGTGATTTTGCCTGAGTCGCTCTCAGGCAAAGGGGTGTACGGATGCGCGCCCAGCCTTGGTTCAACGCAGGGACGCGTTGATTTTCGCCAGCGTCGCGGCGCCGGGGCACAACTCGCGCTCACCGAGCGTGTTGAGCGGTGCTTCCGCCGTATCGAAGTGCGCGTGCAGGTCCGGCGCTTCGGGATCGACATACAACAGGCCGGTGACGATTTCACCGCGCGCCTGGCAGGCGTGAAGGTAGTTCATCGCCGCGACGCGGTCACCGGTGTCGTGGGAATCCGGCAGCTTGCGCAGGCGCAACACGCTGCCGTCGTGCTGCTTGACTTCGCGCAATTCGCCCGGCGGGTAATCGACCGTGATCTCCGCGCGCGGCGAAATGAAATCCATCCGGCACAACGCGTGGTTGTGCTCGCGCACGTAGTCGTAGCTTTTGGTACTGCCTTCGTGGTTGTTGAACGCGACGCACGGGCTGATCACATCCACGAACGATGCGCCCTTGTGCGTCATCGCAGCTTTCAGGATCGGCACCAGTTGCGCCTTGTCGCCGGAAAAACTGCGCGCGACGAAACTCGCGCCCAGTTGCAGCGCCATGCCCACCATATCCACCGGCGCATCGGTATTGATCGCGCCCTTCTTTGATTTGCTGCCCTGGTCGGCCGTGGCCGAAAACTGGCCCTTGGTAAGCCCATACACGCCGTTGTTCTCGACGATGTACACCATGTCGACACCGCGGCGGATCGCGTGCACGAACTGGCCGATGCCGATCGACGCGGAATCGCCGTCGCCCGAAATGCCGAGATACAGCAACTCGCGATTGGCGAGGTTGGCGCCCGTCAGC
This sequence comes from Gammaproteobacteria bacterium, assembly GCA_021324095.1. Taxonomy (GTDB): domain Bacteria; phylum Pseudomonadota; class Gammaproteobacteria; order Xanthomonadales; family Rhodanobacteraceae; genus 66-474. The sequence continues at coordinate 3,095 of JAJPJT010000007.1, read as the reverse complement.
ACCGAGGGCATGCGGCCATGCACGGCGTTGAAGCCGTGCGAGGCGGACAGGAAATACGTGGGCGTCTTGCTGCTGCATCCGATGCCGGAAATCTTCGCGACCCGGTGCGGCTCGATGTCCAGTTCCCAGCAAGCCTGAATGATCGCCGCCGAAATCGAGTCGTGGCCGCAGCCCGCGCACAGGGTCGAAATCGCGCCTTCGTAATCACGGCGGGTGAAACCGACCGCGTTTTGCTGCAACGACGGGTGGTGGAGTTTGGGTTTGGGGAGGTAGGTCATCCAGCGACACCTTCAAGGAATTTGTACGTCATTCCGGCGAAAGCCGGAATCCATTTTGCCTTCAAAACACTGAAGCAGAAAATGGATTCCGGGTTCCGCTCGCGGTGAAGCCGCGAACGGCCCCGGAATGACGACGATACTGCTGATTCGATTCCCGATCCCGAGTCCCGAGTCCCGGCTCCTAAGCCACCTTGTCGCTGCGCAAGGGCCTTACTTCCGCGCTGCGCATACGTTCTCCGATCGCTTTCGCGATAAATCGCGCGGTAATCGGCGTGCCGTCGTAGTGCAGGATCGGAATCAGGCGCGCAGGGTCGATCTCGAACTGTTCGATCAGCAGTGAACGCAATTGCGCATCGCGGTTCTGCTCGACCACGAACACCTGTTCGTGCGCTTCGACGAACTCGCGGATGGAATCGACGAACGGATACCCACGGACCCGCAACGCGTCGATGTGCATGCTGTCGGCGTCGAGTTTGGCAATCGCCTCGGCCATCGACGGCGAGGTCGAGCCGAAATAAATCGCACCGTGGCGCGCCGGATGCGGCGCCTTGTGCAGCACCGGCTGCGGCAGCAGTGTCTTTGCGGTTTGCAGCTTGCGCTGCAGCCGCTGCATGTTCTCGATGTAGTCTTCGCCGCGCTCGGAATATTTCGCGTCGGCATTCTTGCTGGTGCCGCGCGTGAAGAAGCTGCCGCGCGCCGGGTGCGTGCCCGGATAGGTGCGATACGGAATGCCGTCGCCGTCCACGTCGCGGTAGCGCCCGAACGGCACGCCGGCCTCGAGTTGCTCATCGGTCAGTACCTTGCCGCGGTCGTAGCGGCGCGCGTCGTCCCATTCGAGCGGCCTGCACAGCCGATGGTTCATCCCGATGTCGAGATCGCTCAGCATGAACACCGGCGTCTGCAAACGGTCGGCCAGATCCAGCGCCCTGGCCGCGAACTCGAAACACTCGTACGGATCTTCGGGAAACAGCAGCACGTGGTTGGTATCGCCATGCGACGCGTGTGCGCAGAACATCACGTCCGACTGCTGCGTGCGCGTCGGCATGCCGGTCGACGGACCGCCGCGTTGCACGTCGATCAGCGTTACAGGAATTTCCGCGAAATAGGCGAGCCCGATGAACTCGTTCATGAGCGAAATGCCGGGACCGGACGTGGCGGTGAATGCACGCGCGCCGTTCCAGCCGGCGCCGGTCACGATGCCGATCGACGCGATCTCGTCCTCGGCCTGCACGATTGCGTAGTTGTGCTTGCCGGTTTGCCTGTCCACCCGCAGCTTGGCGCAGTATTTCTGGAACGCTTCCGCCAGCGATGACGATGGCGTGATCGGATACCACGCGCACACGGTGGCGCCGCCGTAAACCATCCCGAGTGCGGCGGCGCTGTTGCCGTCCACGAAGATGCGGTCGCCGACGTTGTCGCGGCGCTCGACCTTCAACCCGATCGGCGACAAGTTCTTTTCGGCGTATCCGCGCCCCAGATCCAACGCGTGCACGTTCGGTTCCAGCAGCGCCTGCTTGCCCTTGTACTGCTCGCCGATCAGCGCAACGATCACATCGCGCTCGATGCCCAGCAGCACCGACAGCGCACCGAGATACATGATGTTCTTGAACAACTGCCGCTGGCGCGCGTCGTCCCAGGTCTGGTTCGCGATGTCAGTGAGCGGCACCCCGATCGTGGTGACATCGTCGCGGAACTTGAACTTCGGCAGCGGCTTCGAGTTGTCGTAAAAAAGATAACCACCCGGCGCAAGTCCCTTGACGTCGGCATCCCAGGTCTGCGGATTCATCGCGACCAGCAAATCGTAACCGCCGCGCCGCCCCAGCCACCCGGCCTCGCTGACACGCACCTCGTACCAGGTCGGCAGGCCCTGGATATTGGACGGGAAGATGTTGCGCGGACTGACCGGCACGCCCATCCGCAGGATGCATTTGGCAAACAGTTCGTTGGCCGACGCCGAACCCGAGCCGTTGATGTTGGCGAACTTGACGACGAAGTCGTTGGTAGCGGCGACAGGTCTCACGCTGCCACCTCGTTTGCTTTTCCCTCTCCCGCTCGCGGGAGAGGGCGCCAGGCGCGCAGCACCAGGTGGGTGAGGGGAAGCCTTGCGAATTTTCCCATATCCGCCTTCGGCACCTTCCCCCGCGAGCGGGGGAAGGAGATCAAGAGAAATGCGCGCACGGAATTCACGCCGCCACCTGCTTCTTCGCCGGCAGCGCCGAATAGTCGTCGCCCCCACCTGCATATGACTCGGCAAACAGGAACCGCCGCATGTCCCACGCGCCCGTCGGGCAGCGCTCCGCGCACAGGCCGCAGTGCAGGCAGACGTCTTCATCCTTCACCATGACGCGCCCCGTCTTGACCGGTTCCGATACGTACAAATCCTGCTCGGCATTTTCCGCCGGCGCGGTGAGCCGCGTACGCAAGTCGGACTCGTCACCGTTTGCGGTGAACGTGATGCAATCCATCGGACATACGTCGACACACGCATCGCACTCGATGCACACGTCTTTCGTGAACACGGTCTGCACGTCGCAATTCAGGCAACGCTGTGCTTCCTTCCACGCGGTCTGCACGTCGAAGCCGAGCTCGACTTCCTGCTTGATGTTCCCGAGCGTCTTTTCCCTGGGTGCCCACGGCACGACGTAACGCTCGTCCGGCGAAATGTCGTTGTCGTAACTCCATTCGTGGATACCCATCTTCTGCGACACGAGGTTGGTCAGCGGCGGAGGCCGTTTGCGCATGTCCTCGCCTTGCAGCAGGTTGTGGATCGAAATAGCCGCCTGATGGCCATGCTCGACGGCCCAGATGATGTTCTTG
>JAJPJT010000106.1 GCA_021324095.1 Gammaproteobacteria bacterium | reverse complement strand
GGTCTACTTCAACCAACCGCTGCCCCTGCCCAAGGCAGCTTGAACCGAGCAGGCATCCACTTATCGAACCGGGTTCGACTGTTCAAACGGGTGGGTCCACTTCTCCGACGCCGGCACCGGTTTCATGCACGAGGCGTTCGACGAGAATGACCCGGCACACTTCACCCGCGCATGGTTCGCCTGGGCCAACAGCCTGTTCGGTGAACTGATCATCGACGTGGCCGCGCGCCGTCCCGAACTGTTGCAGCGCGCCTGAGCGCGTCGTGGCCTATTCTTTCCATCCTTTCCCGAGGAGCGCAAACATGGTGACACGCAGACGATTCCTGCAAGGCGCGATGGCGCTGGCGCTTCTGGAGCGCATCGATCCGAAAGCGGCTCTGGCGCTGGCACGGGATCTTGGCCAAGCCAGCGTGGGCGCAGGCACGGTGCAGGGCGTATCGCGCTACGTGGACGTATTCGTCGGCACCGGCGGCCACGGTCACACGTATCCCGGCGCGACGGTCCCGTGGGGCATGGTGCAGCTTTCGCCCGACACCAACAATTACGGCTGGGACGCGTGTTCGGGTTATCACCAGCACGATGGTTCGATCATGGGTTTTTCGCACACGCATCTTTCCGGCACCGGCGGGGCCGACATGCTGGACGTGCTCGTGATGCCCGCGCAGGGGCCGGTGTTGCTCGATCCCGGTGCACGTGGCCTGCCGGATGAGATTTATTACTCTCGCTACGACGGCGTCATGCACGGGCCGCGTCTCAGGGACGACGTGGTCGCGCACCCCGGCAAGGGCTATCGCTCGCGCTTCGACTCCGAGCACGCGGTGCCGGGTCATTACCGGGTCCACCTCACGGACCACGACATTCTTGCCGAGCTGACGGCGACCGCTCGCGCCGGCCTGCATCGTTATACGTTCAACAAACCGGGCGCCGGACACCTGCTGGTCGATTTCGCACACGGTTATCAGGACGGACCCGACAAACGGTGCAACGTCAGCGACGCCGAGTTGCGCGTGGTCGGTCGTGACACCCTGGTGGGCGGCCGGCGCGTGCACGAATGGGCGGACGGGCGTTACATCTATTTCGCGATGAAACTGTCGCGTCCGTTCGCACGCGCCGAGCTTTACTCGGACGACAAACCGCTGGCGGGTGCCACCGCTGCCAAGGCCAGTCACCTCAAGGCCGCCCTGCATTTCGACGACGCATCGAAAGCGTCGCTGCTGGTCAAGGTCGGCATTTCGGCGGTGGACATCGGCGGCGCGCTGCGCAATCTCGAAACCGAAATCCCGCAGTGGGACTTCGGACGCGTGCAGCAGGACGCCGCCGAACAATGGGAGCGCGAACTCTCGCGCATCAGGATCGAAAGCCAGTCCGAAGACGTGCTGAAGACGTTCTACAGCGGCCTCTATCACGCGATGCTCGCACCGACGCTGTTCAGCGACGTGGACGGCCGTTATCGCGGGATGGACCTCAAGGTGCACACGCTGCCGAAGGGCCAGCACAACTACAGCACCTATTCGCTGTGGGATACCTATCGCGCGCTGCATCCGCTGTACACGCTGTTCCTGCCCGACAAGGTGCCCGATCTGGTGCAGGGCCTGGTGCGCAAGGCGAACGAGAGCCCGGCCGGCCCCGCGGTGTGGCCGCTGCAGGGCGTGGAAACCGGGACGATGATCGGTTACCACTCGGTCGTGGTGATCGCCGAGGCACAGGCCAAGGGCTTCAAGGGAATCGATTACGCGAACGCGTGGCCGGTCTATCGCAGGCGGGCGATGAGCGACGACTACCGGGGCCTGCCCTGGTATCGGAAGCTCGGTTACATCCCCAGTGACAAGGTCGGCGAAGCCGTCAGCAAGACGCTCGAATACGCTTACGACGACTGGGCGATGGCGCATTTCGCCGACGGCACGGGGCACCACGCCGATGGCAAATTCCTGCGCGAACGTTCGCGCAACTACCGCAACCTGTTCGATCGCACGCTGACCTTCATGGTCCCGCGTGGCGCCGATGGCCAGTGGCTGAAACCGTTCGCCCCGAACGAAATGGGCCATTCCGACAAGTGGCGCGACTACACCGAGTCGAATCCGTGGGAAGCGACGTTCCTCAACCAGCATGATCTTTATCACTACATGCAGATGTTCGGCGGCGACGCCGCATTCGAGCGCAAGCTGGACGAGCTCTTCACCACCAGTTCCGCGCTTCCCGCGAATGCGCCGCCGGACATTGCGGGCATGGTAGGCCAATACGCGCAGGGCAACGAGCCCAGCCACCACGTGGCCTATCTCTACGCCTACTCGGGCTCGCACTGGAAGACGCAGTCGCGCGTGCGCATGCTGCTCGAGACGATGTACCGCGCCGCGCCTGACGGGCTCGCCGGCAACGAGGACTGCGGCCAGATGAGCGCGTGGTACATATTGAGCGCGCTCGGGTTGTACGCGGTCGACCCGGTCAGCGCCAACTGGGTGTTCGGCAGTCCGCTGGTCGATCGTGCCGAGATCGACGTCGGCGGCGGCAGGAAGCTGGTCGTCGAAGCGCGCGGCAACGGCAAGGATCGCCCTTACATCCAGTCGGTGACGTGGAACGGCAAACCCTGGACGCGGAGCTGGATCACGCACGCCGAACTGGTGAAAGGCGGCACGCTCGTCTTCGTCATGGGCGACAAGCCGAACAGGCACTTCGGCGCGGCAGCGGAGGACCGTCCACCGTCGTTCGGGCAGCCGGCAGGCGCGAACGCTGCCTAGGCTCGCGTGACCTTAGGCAGTAGTCGTATGCGCAGCGGCTTGGAATTCCATCGCCGCTGCGCCGATCACGCCCAGTTGCCCGTGTTCGATCAGGCGCACCGGTACGCTGGACAGGAAATCGCGCATCACACCCTTGTTGAGAAAGCGCGACTTGAATTCGCTGGCCAGCAGGAAATCGCTGATGGCCGGCAGGATGCCGCCGGCGAGATACACGCCCGCGCTGGCCTTGAAGATCACCGCGAGGTCACCCGCGAAGCTGCCCAGCATCGCGCAGAACATCGACAGCGCGTCGCATGCGAGCGGATCGTCGCCGCGCGACGCGGCCGCGCTGACCTGCGCCGGTTGCGTCCATGTGGCGTTCACGCCCTCGACCGCCGCGAGGGCGCGGTAGAGGTTCAGGAGCCCCGGTCCCGACAGCATGTGCCCGGTGTGCACGTAAGCGCGGTCGCGACCGAGATGACGCAACACCGCAATCTCGAGATCGTTGCCCGGCGCGAGCGCGACGTGTCCGGCCTCGCTCGGCATCACGGTGCCGCCATCCGCAACCGGGAGCAATACGGCACAGCCGAGTCCCGTGCCCGGCCCCAGGACGAGCGTCGGTCCGGGCGTGCCGGGTGCGTCGACTACCGCAACGCCTTCTGTTGCGGGCAGAAACCGCGTCGCGCAGGCCAGCGCCTCGAAGTCGTTGACGATGTCGAGGCTGTCGAGCCGCAGGCGGGTGCGCAGCGCGGATATCCGGATCGGCCAGCGCAGGTTTTCGGAAACCACCTCGTCGCCGCGCACGTAGCCCGCAACCGCCAGCGCGCAGCGCGCGATGCCACTTCGGTTGCCGCGGTGGCGGTTCAGGAAATCCTCGAGAATTTCGGCGAGTCCCGGCCACTTCGCGCATTCGTACACATGGTTCTCGAGCAGCCCGATCGGCGGCTGCTTGCCCGGTTGCGCGCGCAGCAGCCCGACGCGGGCGTGGGTGCCGCCCACGTCGGCCGCGAGCACGAGCGAAGCCTCGGCGGCATCATCGATCGGCAGGGGTTGCGGCAAGGTCATCCAGATGTGTCCGAGGCGGCAAGCGGTTTGATCGTGTTTTATTCATGAATTATATATACACATACGAAAACGCACATGCGGAGCGGCGAAGTGGCGAACCATGACGGCGAGGACAGCGACGAAGATGCGGTGCAGAGACTGCCGCCGATCGCCGGCGCCGAACGGCATGTCTCGTGCAACGGCATGCGACGCCGCGATTTCCTGCGGCTGAGCCTGCTTGCGCCGCTGGCGGCGCTTGCCACGCCCCTCGACGCCGCACCGCCCGTGCGACGCCCCCAGTCCGAGCGCACACCCGATGGGCACTCCCACCGCTTCGAACTTTCCGCGCGCCAGTTCCTGCTCGACGGCGAACCCTTCGTGATCCGCAGCGGCGGGATGCACCCGATCCGCATCCCGCGCGAATACTGGCGGCACCGCATCCGCATGGCCAAGGCGATGGGCCTCAACACCGTCGCGATGTATGTGATGTGGAACGCGCTGGAATCCGAGCCTGGAAAATTCGACCTCACCACGGGGCGCCGCGATTTCGCGCACTTCATCCGTATCTGCCAGGAAGAGGGAATGTGGGTGTACCTCCGGCCTGGCCCGTACGTCTGTGGCGAATGGGATTTCGGCGGGCTGCCCGCCTATCTGCTGCGGCATCCGGACATCCGGGTGCGCGACAAGGACGATCCGGATTACATGGCCGCGGTGGGGCGCTATGTCGCGGTGATCGCGCCCGCGGTCGAGCCGCTGCTGGCGGCGAATGGCGGCCCGATCCTGATGCTGCAGATAGAAAACGAATACGCCTCATTCGGCCACGACCTCTCCTATCTCGAAGCGCTGCGCGCCTTGTGGGAGCAGCACGACATACACGGGCCATTTTCGATTGCCGACGGGTTGGCGCAGGTTCGCCAGGCGCACACCTATGTGGCAGGTGCCGCACTGGGTCTCGATGGCGACACCGATTTTGCCGTCGCGCAGGCCATCGCGGGCGAGATGCCGGTGTGGATGAGCGAAGGCTATACGGGCTGGCTGACCCACTGGGGCGACGCGAGCTTCGCCGGCAACGACTTCCTGCCGACGCTGCGCAGGCTGCTCGACGAAAACCGGTCGTTCAACCTCTACATGGAGCACGGCGGCACCAATTTCGGTTTCGGCGCGGGCGCCAACGCGCACGATGACCATTCGCATTTCCAGCCGGTGATCACCAGCTACGACTACGGCGCACCGGTGGACGAGCGCGGCGTCGCGCGATCCGACTATTTCACGTTCCGCGCGTTGCTCGCGTCGCATACGAAAGGAACGTTGCCCGAGGTGCCGGCAGCGCCGCCCACGATTTCCTTCGCGCCGGTCACGCCGCAGCCGTTCGCGTCGTTGTGGGACAACCTGCCGCAGGCGAAACGCGTGGACCGTCCGCAAGGCAACGAATTGCTGTTCGGGCAAGGTCAGGGATTGGTTGTTTACCGCCGCTTGGTTTCCGCGGACGGCGATCTCGAAATCGACGGCGTGCGCGACTACGCGCTGGTGTTCCAGGATCGACGCTATGTCGATTGCCTCTCGCGGGTCGAGCACCCGTCGCTGCGTCCCGGCAACCGCGTCGTGCTGCCACGGGAAACCCGTGGCAAGCCGGCGCTGCTGGAAATCCTGGTCGACAGTTTTGGCCATGTGGGTTATGGCCACGCGATGGTGGACCGCAAGGGCATCGTCGGCGACATACGGCTCGGTGGCGAGATCCTGCGCGACTGGGAAGCCTTCGGCCTGCCCTTCGACGACGCGTGGATCGAGGGCCTGGCGCCCTTGCACACCGCTCCTTCACGCTCGGGCTTGTTCTTCAAGGCCGCCTTTCAACTGGACGACGTCGGCGATTGCTACCTCGACATGGGCGGGTGGAACAAGGGATACCTGTGGGTGAATGGCCATCTGCTCGGCCGGTACTGGCACATCGGCCCGCAGCAGCGCCTGTATTGCCCGGCGCCATTCTGGCGACAAGGCGAAAACGAAGTGCTCCTTTTCGACCTCCACCGAGTCACGCCAGCGCCGATCCGCAGCGCGCCCACGCTCGCGGGCGAGCATTGAGGGTCGGCAATACCCTGCACTCGAAGGCGAAACTCGCCCCACACGCCGCGAAAGATGCGCCGAGCTAAGCGCGCGCGCCTTCCGCTCCGGTCGCGAATCAGCTCTGGAGCAGCCGCACCTTGCCCGTGGCGAGTTCGTATTCCGCGCCCACGACGCGGACACGGCCGCCTTTGACTGCCTCGGCGATGATCGGTTGCGCCGATGCGATGCGCGACACGTTGTACTCGACGTTCGCGTCGATCGCACGCTCCAGCAAATCCGTGCCGCCCGCCTTGACGACATTCTCGATGCCGGGTCTTACCGCATCGGTGATGTCCCAGATGTGTCCGGGCAGCGGTTTGGATGACTGGATTTCCCCGATGGTTGCCTTGACGGCGCCGCAGTTGCTGTGTCCCAGCACCATGACCAGCGGCGTCCCCAGCACGGCCACTCCGTACTCCAGGCTGGACAGCACGTCGCCATCCAGGTAATTGCCAGCCACACGCATCACGAACAGCTCGCCCGGCGGCTGGTCGAAGATCAGCTCCGGCGCGACCCTGGAATCTGCGCAGCTCAGGATGGAAGCGATCGGGTATTGCGCTTTCGCACGCGCGCCGCGGCCGGCGGCAAAGTCCTTCATGTCCAGTTTGTTCGCGACGTAGCGGGCATTGCCTGCCATCAATCTGTCCAGGGCTGCTTGTGGAGCAATGGCATTGGGAGAAGCGGCGCCGGCGAACGCGCGACGCAATGGCATCGACAGCGAGAGGGCGGCTAACCCCAACGCTGCCTGCTGCAGAAAGTGACGGCGTGACGAACCCTCGAATGTCTTGCGCATGGCTTTTCTCCGCGTGATCAACCCGGGACGGGTGCCGGTCCGTGCTCTACCGCCCGCACGGCCGGCGCCTTGCAACCGCCATGGGCTTCAATCAGGTTGCGCATCTTAAGGTACACACCGTTGGTCCAGCCGAAGCCGATCACGTTCTGCTTGTAACCCGCGGTGATGTTCACGTCCGCGTTGCCGAGGTACATGTTGTATTTCTCGCGGATGGTGCCGTCCCGCGCGAAGCTGCGGTCGATGGTGCCCGTGAATTCGCAGGAGATGCGCACCGCGTCGGCGTGGAATCCGTAGTCGTCGAGGCCCTTGGCCGCGATCCAGTTGGTCGGCGCCCAGCCATACGGCGCATCCCATTGCGCGCCGGTGACGCGGGTGCTCATCGCGAGCCCGCCCTTGCGTTCGAACAATTTGAGCTGCTTGACGAGTTCACCCGCCTGCTGCTTCGAGGCGACCCCCGCCCACAACGGATAGAACATCGTGAGGTACGGATCGGTCGAAACCTTGCCGGTGACGAAGTCGTAATCCATGTAGCGCCCCTGCTTTGGCTGCCACAGGTACTTGTTCATCGCCGCACGCCGCGCCTCGGCCGCGCGACCCCAGCGTTCCGCGTCGGCGGTCTTGCCCAGTTCGGTCGCGAAATGCTGCAGGTCACGTTCGTAGCGGTACAAAAGGCTGTTGAGGCCGGTGCCCGCGTATTGCTCGGTCGAGCCGCCCCACGGCCCGAAATGGAAATCGGTGTCGAACCCCGATTCGCGCATCGCGCGATCGCCCAGGTAATAGTCGGCGGTGAGGCGATAACCGTCGAGCCAGTCGCCCGCACAGATCTTCGAAGTCGTCACGTCGCAACTGGTCGTCTTCAACCCCGCAGCTTGTGCGGCATCCGGATGTTGCGGGGCCTTGATGAGATAACCCGGGTTCTGCGACGGGTGCGCCAGCAGCCAGCGGATCACGCCGACGTAGTAGTCGCTGGTCGGCGATTCGATGACCGGGCCGTGGCCGTAATCGAAGTAGCGCGCAAGCCCGGTGTTGCCCGCCAGGTGTTGCTTGCGCGTCCAGAGTTCATAGTTGTGCACGGCCTCGGGATAGGCGCGTTCCAGCCACGCGCGTCTGGCTTGCGCGTCCGGAAAGCTGGCCGGATCGTCCAGCACTGCCGTCATCATTGCAGACAGCAGCGGCGGCTGCGAGCGGGTGAGATAGTAGGTGCGGTTGGCGTTGAGCACGGCGCCGTAGTGCTCGATCTCGTAGAGCGCGTTGTCGACCATGTCGAGCGCGAGCGCATTGCGGTGGTCGGCGACCAGCCCGAGCACGATGAAGTAGCTGTCCCAGCCGTACATTTCGTTGAACATGCCGCCGGGCACGACGTACGGATGGGGCAGATACAACAGGCCCTGTGCGGGCAGCGTCTTCGGCTCGATATCTCCGACCTCGCGAGTCGGTGCGGGCAGGTTCGCCAGCTTGACGTGGCAGCGTTCGGCGCTTGCAACGAGCGAGGCCGGCGGCGTGACGTGCCACGCCATGTACACCACCGAACTCGACGGCGTTTTGGGATCGACCAGGGCCCGGCACTCGTCCGCCGAGCGCGTGAGGGTGTTCCATGCATGGTCGATGTAGGCGCGTGTCTTGGCGGGATCGGGCTTCGCCGCGGAAGCCGCGGTGGTGACGAAAATCGCAAATACAAAGCTTGCAAGAAGCGGACGAACTTTCATGGCTGACTCCCCTCGTTCGTGCGGACGGTGATGGCGTGGCTGCCGCGATTGCGGGTGACGTACAGATCGCGCGGGCCAGGACGGCCGGCGTTCATGGTAAACCGGTGTGACCCCGCGGCGTTGGCATTCCGCCTGCGTCGGATCGCTCCGCCGCATGTGGACTATGCGCGTTTGCGCTGGCGCGACTTGGGCCGCGGCGGCGCCGTCGAGCCGCGGACCACCAGTTCGGGATTGAATCCTTCATTCTCGACGTCCTCGCCACCTATGCACGCAATCAGCATGCGCGTCGCGCGCTCGACGATGATGTCGGCGCGCTGACGTGCGGTGGTGAGCGGCGGCCAGGAATGGCGCGAGAACGGGCTGTCCTCGAACCCGGCGATCGACACGTCGTAAGGCACGTGCAGGCCGGTCGATTGCGCCGCGGCCAGTGCGCCGGCCGCGATCTCGTCGTTGCAGCCGAAAATCGCGGTGGGCGGTTCGGCCAGATCCAGCAGCCGCCGCGCGCCGCGGAAGCCGTCGTCGAACACGTAGTCGCCGTCGATCATCAACTCCTTGCGCGGCGGGACCCCGTAGTCGCGCAGGGCTTCCTTGTAGCCCCTCAGGCGTTCCGCGCTCGCGTGATGGTGCTTGCCGCCGCGCAGGAAGCCGATCCGCTGGTGGCCGAGTTGCAGCAGGTGGATGGTGATGGCGTACGCCGCGTCACGGTCATCCACGTAAACGCATGGAAATCCATCGTGCGGGTCGCGCGCGGCAGAGACGATCCGCACGAACGGAATCTTGTATGCGGCCAACCTTTGCAGCGCCGCCGAACGTTCCGACACGGGCGTCGTGAGCACGAGGCCCGAAAGGCGCGAGCGGTGGACGAAATCGCGCAGGTCTTCGGCCAGCGCGGATGCCTTGGAATTGCACGGACGCATCTGCAGGCCGAAGTTCAAATCGTCGCATGCCGAGAGTGCACCTTGCTGCATCGCGAGGATGTAATAGGCGTTCGGGTTGTCGTAAACCAGCCCTATCGTGTAGGCGTGCGCCCCGCTCAGGCCGCGGGCGAGCAGGTTCGGGCGGTAATCGAGTTGCTCGACCGCGCGCAACACGCGCTGGCGGGTTTCCGGCCGCACCGAGCGCTCGCCGTTGACGACGCGCGATACCGTCTTCGCAGAAACCCCGGCGCGCGTCGCGACGTCATCGAGCGTTGCGGATGCCAAGGAACGCTCCTGTGTTGGTGGGAGGTGACGCGCAGCCGGAGCGACGTGGCACGAGGATCGCGGCCGACACTCCAGCGACTTGGCGGCGGGCGATCCGGTCGGGCGCCGCAGCCGTCGGCAACGCGCGGACGCTGCGGTACGACGGCAGTGGTGCGACCGAAGCGAGGGCCATTTTCACGACCAAAGGGGTCCCCGGACGCTTTGGGCATCGAACCATGACAGCGCTGTCATCGTGGTGATTGCTTACAGTGTGGCACACGCCAGTCCCCTGAAACAGTCCCGCTCGTCACGTGAAATCATTGGTGCGGCGCAGCATCAAAACGCCGCACCGAATCGGCCTTGCACCTGATATTCCATGCCTGCAGCAGCTTGGGGAAGCCCTGCCGCCCCAGACCAAACGTGATGCACTGCAGATTGACAGCGCTGTCTTTCGACAACCAAACTGCGTGCGTCACCGGGGACGATGGGCATGAATGCGGATACCGCGGTGGTTCATTGCAGTCGGCGGGCCGGTCCTGACGGACGCCCGCGCCGGATCTGCGGATGTGCCGGGACTGTGCGGACACATCCGATGGAGGTTTTGGGCAGCACATGATGCCGGCGATCTGCGGATTTTCCGCAGCGCAGATCGCCGCATCAATCAGAAGAGCGGGCATCGTCGATAGCCTGCCGGGTGCGACATCACGAATCTTTCCTATTGCTGGAGGATGAGTCATGAAGAACGACAAGCTGATCCGACTGGCGCTGACAAGTGCCATCCTCGCTGCGCTCTCGCCCGTTGTGTGGGCAGGCAACCCCGCCGCCGATCCGGCGCCGGCCAGCGGCCAGGCCACCACCGGCGCACAGGCACAACAGCCGCCCAACCAGCAGCAGTCGCAGGCCAAGACGCAGACCCTGCAAACCGTGGTGGTGACGGCCAGCGCGATCGGCGTCAAGAAACTCGACGCGAGCTACAACATCGTCACCGCGAACCGGGAAGAGATACGCCAGTCGAACCCGATCAGCGTTGCCGACCTTTTGAAGATTTCGCCAGGAATCTGGCCCGAATCCACCGGCGGCCAGACCGGCGCCAACATCGAAATCGCGGGCTTCCCGGGCGGCGGCGATGCGCCGTTCTTCACCAACATGATCAACGGCTCGCCGATCTACGGCATGTCGTCGCTGTCGTTCATGGATTCGAGTTCGCTGTTCCGGCTGGACGACACCATCCAGCGCGTCGAAATCGTGCAGGGTGGTCCGGGCGCGATCTTCGGCCCCGGCCAGATGGGCGCGACGGCCAACTTCATCCTGCGCCAGGGCACTGCGACGCCGTCCGGCGACATCGGGCTCACCTACGGCAGTGAGGGCATGGAGCGCCTCGACGGCTTCTACGGATTCAAGGTCGCGGACGGCTGGTACGGCAGCATCGGCGGCTTCTACCGTGTATCCGACGGCGTGCGTGATCCGCAATTCAAGGCCGACAAAGGCGGGCAGTTCACCGCCACGCTGACCCACGACTGGGACAACGGCTCGTTGATGTTGTTTGCACGCAAGCTCGACGACAAGAACCAGTTCCTCACGCCCATCCCGATGATCCAGGGCTCGGGCAGCACTTTCTATGGCTATCCCGGGTTCGATCCAAACACCGGCACTTACGAGAGCCGCGCGATCCAGCACGTGCAGGTGCCGAATCCGTTGGGCTACTTCGAAAATGCGAACCTCGCCAATGGCCGCGGCGGTAATCTCAACTACCTCGGTGGCAGTTACGACTCGACGTGGGGTAGCTGGACGGTTTCGGACCACTTTCTGTACTTCGGGGGCGACCTGCCGACCAATGCGCTGTTCTCCGGACCCAACCCGAGGCCGCTCAGCTACTTCCTGTATGGCTGTCAGGTCTCGCAGCCGGCGGGTTACTGCAACGGTTCGACCGCGGTCGACTCCAACAATCTGGGTCCGAATGGACAGGGTCTGCCGACGGGTTACAACATCGCGGCCACGTTGCCCAACGGGCAGACCGTACCGTTGGATCAGAGCGTGATCCAGCAGGGCTGGTGGTACATCCAGAAGCGCCTGAAGAGCCTCAACAACGATTTCCGGCTCAGCAAGGAAATTTTCGACGGCAACACGCTGACGGCAGGTCTCTATCTCGCGCGTTACACCGACCACGACAACTGGTCGCTGGGCAACCAGATGCTGATGTTGAACGTGCCGAACACGCAGCCGATCGGATTGACGTACCAGCTGGGTGGCAACACCTATGTTCTGGCCAATCCGCAGGGCTTCGTCAACATGAACGGCAACTACAACATCGTCGAGGCCGGCGCCGCCACCAACAAGGCGTTCTATCTCTCGGATTCGTGGACGATCGGGCCGTGGTTGCTGCAGGCAGGCGGCCGCGTCGAGAACATGAATGCCAAACAGCGCACCTGCAACCGCACCAACGTCATGTTGGGCACGCCCTTCGACCTGTATGACAATGCGGTGCCGGTGTGCAACGGCACCTGGGACATGGAGCATTACGACAAGACCCATCCCTCGTTCACTGCCGGCGCCAACTACCAGTTCAACGATCACATGAGCGCCTACGTGCGCGCCAACACCGGCGCCCACTTCGACGATTTCGACAACGGCATCCGCGGCGCCGACGGCAATTTCGCGCCGATGCAGAAGATCAAGAACATGGAAGCAGGTTTCAAGTACGGTTCCCAGACGCTGTTCGTGGACGTCAGCATCTATCACCGGCTGTTCACCGGTCTGCAGTACCAGCCGACCACCATCAGTGGCGTGCCGATCGGCCCGATCTCCAACTACGGCGCCAACACGCACGGCCTCGACCTCAACGGCACCTGGTCGCCGATCGAGAACCTGCAGTTGAAGCTGATTGCCGACTACATGGACGGACACTATTCCCACAACGACTCGTGTCAGCCGTTCATCGACATCAACGGCAATGCGCAGTGTGTCCGTATCGACGGTGCGCCGCTGCAGCGTCAGCCCAAGGTCCGCTACCTGTTCATGCCGAGCTACACGCTGCCGACGAGCTGGGGCAAGGTCGACGCATTCCTCACCTACGAGTACGCCGGCCAGCGCTACGAGGATCAGACCGGCCTGCAGCCGCTGGGCAACTTCCACACACTCGGCGCAGGCGTCGTGGCCGATGTCGGTCCCAACTGGCAGTTCCGCCTGCAGGGCACCAATCTCACCGACTCGATCAGCCTGACCGAAGGCAACGCCCGCTTCACAGGCAAAAACACCGGCATCGGCGGCGTGATCATGGCGCGCCCGCTGACGGGACGCGAGGTGTTCTTCCAGGCGAAGTACCGGTTCTGACGAAGCCGGTCGCCTAATGAGATGGCCCGGATCGTGCTCGACTGCCGATCCGGGCCGCCAGCTTTTTGCCATCGGCACCATACAGCCGGTGATTTCTCGCGGTGCTCTTTTCAATCTCGTCATTCCGGGATCATCGCCGGCTTTATCGACGATGGGACCCGGAATCCATTTTTCTCGATCAGGAACAGCGAAAAGCTGGATTGACTCGCGCCATCCGTGGCGCTCGCTCTCCGATCCGTCTTCGGCGTTCGCGTTGGCAATCCTGCCAACGCGGTCGGGTTCCGCCGCGAAGAGCTGCGGCGGCCCCGGAATGACGATGAAATGGAACGCGCCGTTTTAAATTGGCTCTACTCATCCGGAGCACTGCAATGAAATTCCGCGCTCGCGTATTTTTTTGTCTGTTTGCGCTCGCGCCCGCGACACCGGCCATCGCGCAGACCGCCACCGATCCGAGTTTCCTCCTTACCGCGACGGCCAAGGATTTCGACGCGTATTTCCCTTCGTATCTCGCCAACGGCTACTTCTCGACCATGACCTCGGTGCGCGGCACCGAACCGGACATGGCCTACATGGTTGCCTTCATGGATTACACGAAAGGCGACATTTCGCGGCCTGCCGCGATTCCCGGCTGGAACGAGTTCGACTACAACCCGGGTACCAGTTGGCTCAACATGACGCGCCTCGACCCGGAGATCTTCTCCGGCTATTCGCAGACGCTGAACATGCACGACGGGACGCTGACGACGCGTTACCGCTTCACCTACGTGAAGAATCCGACCGACGTGCAGGTCGTCACGTTCGTCAGCCAGGCCGACCCGCATCTCGCGGCGACGCAGCTTTCGATCACGCCGCAGTTCGATGGTCCGGTGCAACTCCGGTTCCCGATCCGGCTGTGGTCGGGGCACCAGCCGCGGTTCGCGATGGCCCGGCTGAACGGCGACCAGGAAATCGATGCGGTGATCGCGAGCGGGCAGAACCTCAACGACAAGCCGGTCCCGACGCCGGATCGCGCGCCGGTGTGGTATCCGGGCACCACGGTGATCACCGACGATGGCGGTGACGCGCAGCAACGGACGCTGTGGCTGGACGGGCGCGCCGTGAATGGCCCGACGATGGCGGAAGCCGTTGCCCTCGAGCTCCCGCGCGGCCTCCAGATAAAGAGCCTGAAGCTGGAGAAGACGGCCGACAAGCTGTCGCTGAACCTCGTTGCCGACGTGCGCAAGGGCGTGACCTACACGTTCACCAAGTACCTCGCCGTGTCGCGGCAGGGGTGGGGCGGCGACGCCAGGGCCGATGTCGCGCTCGCGGTGAAGGCGCGCGAGGCCGGCTTCGACAAGCTGCTCACCCGCCACGTGGCCGCCTGGCATGACCTCTGGAAATCGGACATCGTGATCGACCACGATGAAGCGGCGCAGCGGGCTTTGCACTCGGACCTTTATTACCTGATTTCCAGCACCACGCCCGACACGGAGTGGTCGGTCGGCGCGTGCAGCCTGACGCCCAACTATTCGGCGCACGTGTTCTGGGATGCGGATTCGTGGGATTTCCCGGCGTTGCTGCTGCTGCATCCCAAGCGCGCGAAGTCGATCGTGATGTTCCGCAACCGCACGATGCAGGGCGCGCGCGAACGGGCGATCCAGTACGGCGTGAAGGGCTTGATGTATCCGTGGGAATCCGATCCGGAAAAAGGCGTCGACGTCACGCCGTATTCCGCCTACGGCGTGTTCCGCGAAATCCACGTCAACGCGGACATCGCGATCGCGCAATGGCAGTACTACCTCGCGACCGGCGATCTCGCGTGGCTGAAGCGCTACGGCTGGCCGGTGATCGAAGGCATCGCGACGTTCTGGAAGAGCCGCGTCACCTTCGACAAGGCGAAGGACCGCTATGAAATCCTGCACGTCACCTCGCCCGACGAGGCGTACGACGACGTCGACAATGACACGTTTACCAATGCCGCGGCGCGCAAGGCGCTGGAGATCGCCGACAAGGCGGCCGCGCTGGTCGGCGCGAAGCCCGATCCGGCGTGGGCGGAGATCGCGGCGAAGATGTACATCCCGTTCGACAAGCAGGCCAATCGGCACTACGACTTCGATCCGTCCATCCCGCACGACAAGATCACCTGGTTCGGCTCCACGCTCGCGTGGTTGATGTACCCGAATCTCGACCTGCCGATGTCGCCTGAAGTGCGCCGCAACGACTTCGCATTCCAGTTGGAGGCGCTGAAGACCCACGGCGACAGCCCCAACGAAATGATGATGGTGATGCTCACCGTCGGTGCCGCCGAACTGGGCGAAGCGAAAGCCGTGGGCGACTGGATCCACCGCAATCTGGTCGGGTACCTCAAGGCGCCGTTCGACGTTCGCAGCGAGACCGTGGACAACAACAATGGCTACATCCTCGCGACCTCGGCCGGATTCGTGCAGAGCTTCCTGTATGGTTTGACCGGACTGCGCATCAACGACAAGGGACTGGATGCGGAATACGCGCCGGTGCTGCCGCCGGGCTGGAAATCGGTGACCTTGAAGAACGTCACCTTCCGCGGCAGGCATTACGACATCAGCATCCAGCGCGGGGCGGATGGCAAGGCGAAGTTGTCGCGCAAGCCCGACTAGCACTACTCGCGCCGATACCAAGGAATCTGCGGCTGTGGGACGGCTCCTCGACATGAGCTGCTGTTCACCTCCCCCTTCAAGGGGAAGGCCGGGAGGGGGATGGATGGAGTGGCATACGCACATGCAGTTTGCCGACAGCCGACCTCATCCCCACCCGGCGCTGCGCGCTCGCGCTACGCGCGCGTTCGCTCCGCTCCGCCTCCCCTTGAAGGGGAGGGTCGTTTCCCATGGAAGCCACATGAAACCTGAGCGCCGTTGCCTCTGCATCTTGATGATGCTGCTTTCCGGTTGGCTGGCGTCATCGGCTACCGCCGCAACCGATCCCAGCTTCCTGCTCACCGCGACCGCGAACAACTTCACCACGTACTTTCCGGGTGAACTCGCCAATGGTTACGTGTCGACGTTCACCTCGCCGCGCGGGACCGAGAGCAATCTCTCCTACCTCGTCGCGTTCATGGACTACGGCAAGAACGACATCGCGCGACCCGCCGCGATCCCCGGCTGGAGCGGCATCGACTACCGAGCGAGCCCGTCCGGCGCATGGTTGAATCTGGCGCCCTTGGAACCCGCGGTGTTCCAGGATTACAAGCAGGTTCTGAACCTGCACGATGCGACGTTGACGACCCGTTATCGCTACGTCGATCACGGCAATGCCACGCAAGTCGAAGTCGTGGCCTTCGCCAGCGAAGCATCGCCGCACCTGGCCGCGGTCCGCTTCACGATCACGCCGGAGTTCAGCGGCGTGGTGGAGCTTTCGTTTCCACTGGTGTTGTGGGCGCCGTACCAGCCGCGCCTCGCGTTGGCGGAATTGCCCGGTGACACCGGCCTGAGCGGCGATCGCTTCCGGCAGGCGCTCGAAGCGCATGGGCTCTCGCTGAAGCCGGAACCGCCGGCCACGCCGGATCGCGCGGCGATCTGGTACCACGGCGACACGCACGTCCGGGATGCGCAAGGCGACACGGCGAACCTGACGTTGCGGCTCGATGGTCAGGCGACCAATGGCCCACGCATGGGCGAAGCCGTCGCGGTGTCAGTGCCGCAAGGTGTCCGGCCTGTCGAAGTCGAGCTTGACCGGACCGATCATCGCCTGGCGCTGGACATGCAGGTCGCGGTGGAAAAGGGCAAGACGTACGCATTCACCAAGTTCATCGCGGTATCGCGTGAGGGTTGGGGCGGCGACGGCAAGGCGGATCTCGCGCTGGCCAAGGCGGCGCGCGAACAAGGCTTCGACGCACTGCTCGACGCGCAGCGCGCGGCGTGGGCGAAGTTGTGGCGATCGGACATCCGCATCGACGGCGATCCGCAGGCGCAACGCGCGGTGCACTCGGATTTGTATTACCTGCTCGCGAACGTCGCACCGGACACGGCATGGGGCGTGGGCGCGTGCGCCATCACGACCAATTACGCGGGGCACGTGTTCTGGGACAGCGATTCCTGGATTTTTCCCGCGCTCCTGTTGCTGCACCCGCAACGTGCGCGCTCGATCGTGATGTTCCGCGACCGCACCTTGCCGGCCGCACAACAGCGCGCGCACGAAGCGGGTTTCGCCGGTGCGAAATTTCCGTGGGAAGCCGATCCGGACAACGGCACCGAACAGATCCTCTACGCCGCGCACCGGCTGAGCGTCGGCGAAATCCACGTCAGCGCCGATATCGCGATCGCGCAGTGGCAATACTGGCTGGCGACGCACGACGTTGCGTGGCTGCGCCAACATGGCTGGCCGGTGATCCGCGACGTGGCCGGGTTCTGGACCAGCCGCGCCACATACGATCCGGCCAAACGGCGCTACGAGATCCGCGACGTCGTGTCGGTGGAGGAACCCTACGCCCACGTCGACGACGACGCCTTCACCAATGCCTCGGCCGCCAAGGCGCTGCGGATCGCCACGCAGGCCGCGGCGCTGGTGGGCGCGAAGCCCGATCCGCGCTGGGCGAAAGTCGCGGCCGGACTGCACATCCCGTTCTCGGATTCCGGGCAACACCACCTCGACTTCGATTCCAGCGTGCCGCACACGTTTGGCGGTCACGATCTGGCCTTCCTCGCGTTTCCATCGCTCGACCTGCCGATGAGCGAAACCGTGCGAAGCAACGATTACCGGCTCAGCGCCGGTTCGCTGGAGGAAGGGAAAGACTCGCCCACCACGATGGGGCTGGCACCGCTCACGATCGCGGCGGCGGCGCTCGGCGATCCGGGCGAAGTGGCGCGCTGGCTGGATGACAACGTGACGCCGGAAATGCTCAAAGCCCCCTTCAACGTGCGCACCGAGACGCCGGACAACAACACGGGCTGGTTCCTGACCGGCTCGGCGGGTTACCTGCAAAGCCTCATCTACGGAATCACCGGATTGCGGATCGAACGGGCAGGGCTGGTCCAGGCTTATCCGCCGGTGCTGCCGGCCGGCTGGAAATCGCTTGTGCTCACGAACGTCACGTTCCGCGGCAAGCATTACGAGATCACCGTCGATCGCGACGCCAGCGGCAGACCGAGGTTGCGACGCACGCCACCATGAGGCTGCCAACCCGGCGGCTGGCTCCTTCACCATGGAAGACACAGCGTTTCGCAGCGCGCGTGGGTTGCATCCGGCGCAAATGCGGAGATGATGGATCCCATGTGCCTGTTGAATCGTTCGCTAGAGCGGATGTACCCGCGATGGCCGTGATTTCCGCGACGATCCGCGATGCGATGCAGCACGTCAATGATCTGCTGCAGGCCGGGAATTTCCGCACGGCGCACGATCAGCTCCAGGCGATCGTCGAAAACCATCCGGACTATCCCGAGGCGCAGCGGCTGCTGGGCGGCGCCAAGCTTGCGATGGGCGACGTGGCGGGCGCGGAAAAGATCCTCAGGCGTGCCGTCGGGATCGATCCCGGCTGGACGCCCACGCTGACGACGCTCGGCGAACTGCTGCTCGGCACCGGGCGCTTCGCGGAAGCGGAGTCATTCCTGCAACGCGCTGCCACCGGCAAACCGTCGGATCCGCATGCCGCGCTGGTGCTTGCGCGCTGGTACAACGACCGCCGCCAGCCTGCCCGAGCGCTGGCGATCGTCGCGCCCTTTTTTGTCGAGGATAACGCTTCGCCGGAACTGGCCATCCAGCATGCCAATGCACTGGTTGCGCTGGGCCGCGGTGGCGATGCGATCACGCGATACCAGGGCATCGTCGCAAAATCGCCCGACAATGTCGCGGCCTTGCAGGCACTCGCCGTCGCATTGCAGGCGGCGAACCGCCACGGCGAAGCCGAAACCATCGCGCGTCGTGCCCGGGAACACGGCCAGCCGACCGCGGCCCTGTGCTACACGCATGCGCGCAGCCTCGTCGCGCTCGGCGCATTCGATCGCGCCGAAGCGGCCTTGCGCGATTGCCTGCGGCTGGAACCGCAGCACGTCGACGCGCACGGCGATCTGGCGCGCCTGGTGTGGATGCGCGTGGGCGACGCGGGTGCGGCCACTGCGGAAATCGATCAGGCGCTGCGGAAATTTTCCAACAACGACGCGCTGTGGGCGGCGAAGGCCGCGGTCTTGCAAGGTGCGGGCGATGCGCGCGGCGCGTATGCATGCCTTGCAGCGCGAGTCGAACGGCCGCAGGTTCCGCCAGCGCTGCTGGTGCGTGCGGGACTCGCCGCGCTGGAGTTCGAACCTCGCACCGCGCTGGACCTCGCCGGCCGCGCGCTGCACGTGACCCCGGCCGATGCGGCGGCACGGACACTGCAAGCCGCGGCGCTGCTCGGCGTCGGCGATGCACGTGCCGCGCTGCCCGTTTGCGAGGCGTTGCTGGCGCGCTCGCCCGACGATCAATATCTGATCGCGCTGCAGACGACCGCGTGGCGCATGCTTGGCGACGAGCGTTACGCGCAGCTTTGCGACTATCCGAATCTGGTCGTTCCGTATCGTCTCGAACCGCCGCCACCCTGGAACGGCTTGGCGGACTTTCTTGATGACGTGAAATGCAGCCTCGACAAGCTGCACGACGCGCTGCGCCATCCGCTGCTGTTCCAGTCACTTCGCCACGGCACCGAGACGACCGAAGACCTGACGCGCAGCACCGATCCCGTGATCCGCGCGCTGTTCGATGCTTGCGATGCGCCGATCCGCGACTACATGGGGCGCATCGGCCAGGGCGCCGATCCGTTGCGGCGGCGAAACAAGGGTTCGTACCGCTTCAACGGAAGCTGGTCGGTCCGGCTGCGCGCGCAGGGATTTCATCACAATCACGTGCATCCGCGCGGCTGGATTTCCTCGGCCTGCTACATCGAACTGCCCGAACGCGTGCGGGATACGCGGTCGCGTGAAGGCGTGCTGACCTTCGCCGAACCCGGCATTCTCACGGCGCCGGTGCTGCCGGCCCAATACGAAGTACGGCCGGAGCCCGGGATGCTGGTCTTGTTTCCCTCATACTTCTGGCACGGCACCGTACCGATCTCCGGCCGCGACAGCCGCATGACCGTCGCGTTCGACGCGGTGCCGAACCGCGGCACCTAGCTCACTTTCGGTATGCGTGATAACAGGTGCCGTCATGCCGGCCATGGACTGGCCGTGATCCAGTGCCATGGAAGGCAAGGACACTGGATAAACTCGCGCCATCCTTGGCGCTCGCCCTTCGGGTCGCCTGCGGCGCTCGCGTTTGCAATCCTGCAAACGCAGTCGGCCTTCGCCGGAATGAGGAGATTGAAGACCTGAGCCGCCAATGTATAAGCGGGATCAATTCGGCGCAGTGCGCCACGTGACCGTCGTCCGCTCGCGGATGGAACGTGCGGGGACCTCGATGGTCGCGGTGTCAGTCGCGGCATTCCATTTCCAGTCTTCGACCTCGACGTCGTCGACCGCAACCGAAGCCGGACGATCGATGCCGTGCAGCCGAATTTCGTACGAACGCCGTTGCACCTGCCCTTCAAACGTGCCGCGGGTCGGACCGATGGCAATGCGGTGGGTACCGCCGCTTTCGCTGCTGTCCCGCATCGGTGTCAATGCGTATCGGTGTTTCTCGTCATCCAGCGACACGCCATCATCCTCGTACAGGTCGAACTTGCCGTTGCGCGAGCCGTAGACGTTGACGATCAGGCGATCCTGCGGTTCCGCATTCGACCACGCAAAATCTGCCGGCTGTTCGGGAATGATCGAGCCATCGCGCACGAACACCGGCGTCTGATCCGTGGCGTAGTGGGCGGTGAATGACCTGCCGCCCTCGTAATGTTTTCCGTCGAAGAAGCCGATCCATGGGCCCGGCGGCAGATAGACCGCACGATCGCCATCGGCGCCGGACACCGGCGCGACCAGCATCTCGTCGCCGTACCAGTATTCGTGTGGATGCTTGTAGGCTTCCGCGGAATCCGGATTCTCCAAATACAGCGGGCGCAGGATCGGCAGCGACTGCGTGTGCGCGATCCAGGTGTAGGTGTAAACGTAGGGAATCAATTGCGTGTGCAGCGTGAAGTATTGCTTCACCAATGCCATGCCGCGCCCGCCATACGTCCAGGGCATGCGCAGGTTGCCTTCCTTCGGATTTTCGTGCGCGCTGTGCAGCCGCAGAAGCGGACTGAACGCACCGAATTCGATCCAGCGCGCGTACAGGTCGAATGGAATCTTCGCGCCATGGAAGCCGCCGATGTCGTCGCTCATGTACGGGATCAGCACGTTGCCGCCCCGCACCATGTAGGCGATTTCGTAAGCCAGCACCGGCCATTCCGAATACGTGTCGCCGGTGAAATAAGCGGGATAGCGCTCGCTGCCCCAGCCGCCGTAGCGCGCGAGGATGAAGCCGCGCCGCCCGGTTTTCTCTTGCGTGTAGTCGTAGAAAACACGGTTGGTCCAAAGCTGCGGATCGAGCCCCGGCATCTCCGCGGCGCCGCTGCCGCCGTCCACCCACCAGAAGCTCGCGCCCTGTTCCAGCAGCGGTCCGTGCAGGTACCGCATCGAAACTTCCGCCTGCTTCTGGTTCGACAGGTCGAAATAAATGCGCCCCGGCGGCGGGACGTCGCGGATCGCCAGAAAGCCGCGCAGGAAGCCGCTGCCGTATTCGCTGGGCTCGATCCGCACTGCGATGTCGAGCGTCTGCCCGGGCTTTGCATACGCCGTGATGTCGGCGAATGTCAGACGCCGCGGCCATGTCACGTGGCTGTGTGCGACCGCGCGGCCGTCGATGAAAAGCTGGTAGTCCTTGCCCTGCCGGCTCAGGTACAAGTACAGGTGTGGCGGGAGTTTTGGCGGGAGGCGCGCCCGCGTGCGATACCACACCACGCCGGTGTAGTGGCCGTACCCTTGCTCTGCCGGAGGCAAATCCGTGCGGATGGGTTTCCATGCGGCGCCCCCGGTATTCCTGGCGTACCAGTGCTCGCGCATCCCGCTGTCGTGCGGATCGGTGGCGAACTCCCAGCCGGTCGAAAGATTCAGATCGAACGTGGATTTCGGCGGCAGTGGTTCGCCCAACGCCTTCAGCACGGCCGCCGCGTGGCTGTCCTGGTGTGACAGGATACTTTCCCGCGTATTCGCGTAGCCCGGATGGTCATTCAAGGCCACCTTGATGCCGTGCGCGCGCATCCACGCAAGGAATCGCCCGGGATGCGGGATCAGCGGACTCCAGTCGTAGCCGCCTTGCCAGCCAAAGTTGTGCCACGCGAAATCGAGGACCAGCACGTCGAGGGGAATATGGTTTTGGCGAAAGCGCATGACCTCGTCTTCGAGGTGCTGTGCGCCGTAGTCCCGGAAAGCAGGCGCCTCGTTCTCGGGATTTCCCGGCAAGTATTCGAAATTCAGGTCGGTGATCATCGGGCCGAGCACGTAGCGCGGGATCATCGGAATGGGCCCGCACAATTGGGCGTACTCGCCCAGGACCTTGCGGTAGCCGTCCGGACCGTAGGTGAACAGGTACCAGTCCTGATCTCCGGTGGATTTGCGCGGTTCGATCCACTGCGCCTTCGCGTTCCACAGCGGCGTGCGGCTGTCGTCGATGAACGCAAACCCGCTGCGGCTCAGCAGACCGGGCTTGGCCTGTGGCAGCAGGACATCGATGCCCGGAATGATGTCGTTGACCGGGCTTTCCAGATCGTTGCCACTCGTGGGCAGGTTTTTTGCGCTGACGTTGTCCAGCGAATAGGTGAGGCCGCCGAGATTGCCATCATCGGTCGTACCCGGACGCCACGTGTGCGTCTTTCCGCCGAATTTCCAGCCCACCCGGAGATTGGCCGCGGTGAATGCGCCCGAATGCAAGTGGTAGCGCAGCGTCATTGCGCCGGTACTCACGACGAGCCAGCCGCTTTCGGTCCTGCGGGTGACGGCGACATTCGGCCAGTGGCGCTTTACGACCACGGCGGTGGGCACATCCACGAAATGTCCGGACGGCGAGTACTCGATGCGTACCAGGGACGGCGTCAGGAACTCAAACCGCGCATCGCCCGCGCGAACTGTGGACGTGGCTCGAGCGCATTGCGGAGCCGCAATCGCGGCGAGGGCAGCGAGCAGGCTGGCGATCGCGAACCGGACAAGGCGAATGTGCATGGATGCGCCGAGGCTCCCGTGTCGAACGGCATGATCAGACCACCGGGCGTGGTCGTCGCGTCAATTCCCGGCGAGCGGTGCTCCAACGGTGCCGGCAGTCAGCGCGTTGAACGCGATCACGATCCGCGGTTCGTCGTTGTCGTGCGGTTCGACGAAATGTTCCATCCAGCATGGGAACAGCACCAGCAGCCCGGCTTCCGGCGTGAGCTGGATATCGCGGCATCCGTTCGGCACCGCGCCCTTGACGTAGCCGTGCACCACGCCCGGCCGTGGGTCGCGGAACACGAAGCGGCCGGATCCCGGTGGAACCTGCAGGTAAAACGATCCCGACAACAGGCAACCCTCGTGCACGTGCAGGAAGTTGAAGCCGCCGCGGTCGTGCAGGTTCACCCACGATTGCAGTTCGAACGGAATGTCGGACACGCCCATTTCGCGCAGCGCGCTGGCGCAGCCCGCCCGCACGGCGTCGCGCAGCGGTGCGAAAATCGGCTGCTCCAGCACCGCCATGTCCTTGCTGTTCCAGCCTTGGCGGTTCGTACGTCCCGCCGGTTTCGGGTCGGCCGCGCGCATTTGCAGCACCGCCGCCACCCATTCGGCGAAACGGGCGCGCAGGGAAGGGAGGCGCGCCTGCCAGATGCGCGTTGGAAACAGATCGTATGGCTGCAGCACGGGCGCGGCGGGAGCAACCCCGGGTTGCGTCCACGTGAAAGTCACCGCTTTGTCGGACGTGCTCGCCACAGCCTCTCCCGTGATTCGACGCGACCGTCGCCGCATCGACTGTGCCCAATCGTAGCGCGCGGCGGTGCTTTCAGCTTGCAGCGTCGAGTACTGGCGCCACGCTCGCTCCCAGCACCTCACTGATGTGATCGAGCGCGCGCCGGTTGCGCTGCGGCGTGATCGAGGCGGTCGCGCCCTCCGGCACCCACAGCCGGAAATCGCGGATGTGCGCATCCATTGCCGTGTTCAGCACGCACTGGTCGCCGGCCACGCCGGTCAACACCAGGCTGGATACTTTCAGGAATTCCAGCAACGACGGCAGGGGCGTCTGGTAGAAACCCGACTGACCGGGTTTCAGCACGAAATAGTCGGTATCGCGTGGCCGCAGTTGCTCCGCGATGGAGGCGCCGGCTGCGCCCTTGCGCTGGCAATACTCGATGACCCGATCGAAATTGGAGCGCCAGCGTCCGAAATTGTCGTTGACGTGGATCACCGGCCGTTGCAACGCATCGGCGCGGCGACGCAAGGCGTCGATCGCCTTGACCACGGGCGGCATCTGCTCGAGCAGTTGGTCGGCTCCCGGAAACGCGAAGTCATTGATCACGTCGATGATCAGGACGGCACCGTCGGTGAGTGGATCGTTGCTGCCCATGGCTGGGGTCGGTTCCGGTGTGCTCGACTCGGTCTCATGTTCGCGCGGCGCGTGTGTGTGGCGCGTGAGAAGCCGAATCTTGAGCTGCCATCGATTCGGGGCCGCGCTTTCTCCGCGTTTGTTGAACGGTGACGAAGCCTTCACGGATTCGATTGCAACCTCTGCGGCGCAGGGTTGCGCATATCGAGGCGGCAGCAAGGAGGTTGCCCATGAAGCACATTCAGGCGAACAAGTTCTTCTCCGACCTTCGCGGCTTCATGCTGCGCGGCAGCATCATCGACATGGCGGTGGGCATCGCGGTGGGCGGCGCCTTCACGACGCTGGTGCACGCGCTGGTTTCGGATGTCATCATGCCGCCGATCGGGCTCGCCATCGGCAACGTCAACTTCACCAACCTGTTCGTCGTACTCAAGCGCGGCAAGACGCCGGGGCCGTATCCCACGCCCGAACTGGCGCAGAAGGCCGGTGCCGTGACGCTCAACTACGGCGCCTTCATCAACGATGTCATCAGCTTTTTCGTCATCAGCCTGACGCTCTTCGTGCTGATCCGTTACATCCGGGATCTGGAGCAGTTGCTGGTCCACAAGCAGGCAGTCGCCCCGACCACGAAGGTCTGCCCGCGGTGCTGTTCGACGATACCGATCGCAGCGAACCGCTGTCCACAATGTACGTCGGAACTCGGCTCAAGCTCGCCTGCGGCTACATGAACAGTGCCGCGCACGGATTTCGCGCCGCCGCCTGGTACCCGCTGGCTATAATGCGCCGGTCCCGCGGAATCTGACAGCCGTCATACGTCCGCTCGTGAGGGAAGCGGATGCGATTGGAAAAGTCCCGTGCCGGCATCCGAGTGCGGCCCGCCTGCCTCCTCGGCCTCCGGCTCATCGCGATGGGGGCCGCCGTATCCTGGATGCCCGCAGGCTGGTCACAGGGAACCCTCCAGAATCTGGGCAACCTCTCGTTGCAGGATCTGGGCAAGATCGTCGTCACGTCGGTCGCGAAGAATCCCGAGCCCCTCGGGAACGCCCCCGCGGCGGTTTACGTCATTACCCATGACGAAATCATGCGGTCCGGTGCGCGGACGCTGCCGGAAATCCTGCGGCTTGCGCCCAATCTGGACGTGATGCAGCTCAGCCCGAGCAACTACATCGTCACCTCGCGCGGCTTGAGCGGCAACCAGCAGGCACAGAATTTTCCCAACAAGCTGTTGGTGTTGATCGACGGGCGCAGCGTCTATTCGCCGCTGTATTCCGGCATTGCCTGGGACACGCTGTACGTGCTGCCCGGGGACATCGACCGCATCGAGGTGATCAGCGGCCCGGCCGGCGCGTTGTGGGGCGCCAATGCGGTCAACGGCGTGATCAACATCATCACGCGGAAGGCCGGCGACACGCAGGGCGGCCTGGTGGACGTCGGCATCGGCAACTACGGCAGCGCCGCCGCACTGCAATATGGCGGCAGCCTCGGCGAGAACGCCTGGTACCGGTTTTACGCGCGCGATGCCTACGAGCGCGCCTTCAGGACCAGCACGGGCCAGGACGCGCACGACGGCTGGAGCCTGCCGCAGGCTGGTTTCCGCGTGGACTGGGACGCGGGTGCGGCCGATTCGATCGCGCTGCAGGGCGACGCCTTCAGCGGCCGCGAAGGCGAGCCGAACCTGCCCGACTACCGCACCTCGGGCGCGAACGTGCTGGCGCGCTGGCAGCACGCCTTCGACGACGGCTCGCATTTCCAGTTGCAGGCGTATTTCGACCACGGACGCAGCTGGAATGCGCCGACCTCGGGCAACGTGACGCTGAGCACGTGGGATGTCGAGGCGCAGGATGATTTCATGCTCGGAGGCAACCAGCGCATCACGTGGGGCGCCGGAGATCGCGTTTACCACTATCGCCTCGATCCCCAGATCCGACCGGACGCGTCGCTGCTGTGGAATCCTCCGACGAACACGCAGAACCTGGCCAACGCGTTCGTGCAGGACCGGGTCGGGCTCGGTGC